>JBDHVM010000019.1:0-11522 GCA_039809725.1 Peptostreptococcus sp. | reverse complement strand
AGTTGACTATTATTAGGATATTTCCTTTTATTTTGTTTTTATTTATAATAAGATAATAGCGTAGCAATTCAATCTGCTACGCTATTATCTTATTATATTTTTTTTATTAATCAACTATTCTATTAGAAATAGATCTATTATACTTTATACGATCCTGTTCATTTAATATTTTTTTTCTAAGTCTTATTGCATCTGGAGTTACTTCTACAAGTTCATCTTCTTCAATAAACTCTAAAGATTCTTCCAGTGTAAATATTTTTGGTGGAGATAATTTAATCGCATCATCTGAACCAGAAGCCCTGACATTACTCATTTTCTTGTTCTTACATGGATTTACGACCATATCTTCTTTTCTAGAGTTCATACCAATGATCATTCCTTCATAAACATCTAAGGCAGGATCCACAAAAAGTATGCCTCTTGATGAAAGGGCATTAAGTGCATAACCCATTGTTTTCCCATTACACTGAGAAATCAAAACTCCATTTAATCTTGAAGGTATTTCACCTTTATATTCTTCAAATCTCTCAAATGAAGAAAGTAGAGTACCTTCACCTCTTGTAATATTAATAAACTCACTTCTATAGCCAAGAAGTCCTCTTGTAGGTACAATAAACTGTATTTTAACATATCCACCATCCATGATTTCCATAGATTCCATCATACCTTTTCTAATGTTAAGCTCATTTATTATACTGCCTGAATATTCTTCAGGACAACTTACAGTGACTCTTTCAACAGGCTCTACAGTGTTGTCATTTTCATCTTTATGCATTAATACTTGTGGTTTTGAAACTCCCAGCTCATAACCTTCACGTCTCATATTTTCAATTAAAATTGAAAGATGTAATTCACCACGACCACTAACTTTATATCCGTCAGTTGTTTCAAGTGGTTCAACCTTCAAACCTACATTTACCTCAAGTTCTTTTTCTAGTCTATCCTTTATATGACGAGTAGTTACAAACTTACCGCTTCTACCTACAAAAGGTGAGTCATTCACCATAAAGTTCATAGAAAGAGTAGGCTCTTCTATCAAAATATCACCCATCGGAAGTGGATTGTTTACCTCACAGATTGTTTCTCCTATAGAGATATCAGATATCCCTGCAATTACAACCATTTCACCGCTTACAGCTTCTGAAACTTCTACTTGTTTTAGACCTTCATAGACAGAAAGTTTTGATATTTTTCCTTTTCTTGTTTCATTTCCATCGGAACAAATACATATCTGCTCTGAAGAATTTAAAGTTCCTTTAAAAACCCTTCCAATTCCAAGTCTTCCAATATAGTCGTCATACGCTAGTGCCGAAATTTGAACCTGAAGTGGTTCAGAGTCATAATCAGGATATGCTGAAACATGATTAATTATTGTTTCGAATAATGGTGATAGATCGTTACCATCATCTTCTAACTCCAATTTTGCTATACCTTCTTTTGCTACACCATATACAATAGGGAAGTCACATTGTTCGTCTGTTGCATTTAATTCCACAAATAAATCAAAAACCTCATTTACAACTTCTTCAGCTCTTTGATCTTTCTTGTCTATTTTATTAATAAATAAGATTGGTCTTAAATTTTGCTCTAATGATTTTTGAAGAACAAATCTAGTTTGAGGCATCGGACCCTCAGTTGCGTCAACCAATAATATTACCGTATCTACTGTCTTAAGTACACGCTCAACTTCTGAAGAGAAGTCACTATGTCCAGGTGTATCTACTATATTTATTTTATAATCGTCATGTCTGATAGAACAATTCTTAGAATAAATAGTAATACCTCTTTCTTGCTCTAAGTCATTACTATCCATTACACAATCTTTTACCACTTCATTATCTCTAAAAACACCACTTTGATTTAGGAAGGCATCAACTAACGTAGATTTTCCAGCATCAACGTGTGCAATTACAGCTATATTTATTATGCTATTTTTATTACTCACTTAATTCGCTCCTTTAAAATAACTTGCTTAAAATAATCAACTTTTTTAGTATAACAAAAAATAGAAATATTGTATACACATTTTATATTTGTTTACATTAAATTCAAATAAAATTTTTATAAACTTAAAAAACCACCCTGATATGGAGTAGTTTTTTACATTACATTATTTAAGTATAAAAATCTTTATTATTTGGCTGTTATATCACAAATAGGAAAAGCGATATAAACTCCTAATTATATATATTTATAAATGATAGTGGTAAATATATATAATAGAGCAGCCATTTTTGTAATTTATTTTTTTGGCATAAAATCATCATCGTTATCATATGATCGTACCAAATAAGTTAAGACAAACCCACAGGCAAATCCTCCTATAATTGGATAAGTGGGTACATCAACTTTTGTTAACAGCTTATAAATCAAAGCACTTACAGATGAAAAAACAGAAAAAAGTGCTATGAAAAGAATAATCCTTCTTGTCGCTTTACTCATAATTAAAAACGTATAAAATACATCGAACTAATTTCGAATTTATACTTCCTCCCATAAATTGTATAACTCTATTATAGTGCATAATTAATAAAATTTCAATTCAATACTTTAGGAATATATTAAGCCACCTATATGATGATTAATAAAATTATTTAATAATTAGAGTTTTGATTTAAATATATATGATTTTTAGATACTTTCTCATTTTCATTTAATATACAAATAAAGATAATTACTTGTTTAAAATACCTATAGGGGGTATAATTAAAGTAAAGGATAATTAGTCTTATTGCGAGAGGAGGAACAGTGCCTAATATCACTGTACAATATTATGGGTAATGAAAAAAATAAAATTAAAAACATTGATTTTTCAGTAGGAAATATGAGTTGTGCTGCGTGTGCAAAATCAGCTGAAAGAGCATTAAAAAAAGTAGAAGGAGTTCAAAGTGCAACGGTAAACATTGCTACAGAAAAGGGAAGTGTCCAATACGATTCCGAGAAGTGTAACTTCGATGATTTAAAGAGGGCTGTTGAAAAAGCAGGATTCACTGTGAAATTTGAAAATGAAATATCTGATAAAAAAAATGAAGAAACAATGAAAATAAGATTTTTAGTCGCAATAGTGTTCGCTTCATTACTTTTTTTTATTTCAATGGCACCGATGATCGGAGTATCACTGCCTAATATTATTTCACCAAAAAGTAATCCTATAAATCATGGTTTAATTCAACTTGTACTTGTTATTCCTGTTATGATTGCAGGTAGTTATTTTTATATAAATGGTTACAGTTCACTTTTTAAACTAAGTCCAAATATGGATTCTTTAGTGGCGATATCAACTAGTGCTGCATTTATTTTTAGTTCTGTAAATTTATTTAGGATGATGAGTGATCCAAAATTCTTTAAATTAATCATGAATGAACACCACCTACCATTTTACTTTGAAAGTTGTGCCATGATAATTGCACTAATAATGTTGGGAAAATATTTAGAAACGAGAAGTAAATCTAAAACATCTCAATCTATAAAAGCCCTGATGGAAATTCAGGCAAAAACAGCCACTATCGAAACAAAAGATGGAGAGATAGAAATACCTATCGACGATGTGAAAGTTGGAGATATTGTAATCGTAAAACCAGGAGAAAAAATACACGTTGATGGAACTGTAATCGAAGGTTCATCAGCGGTTGATGAGTCAATGTTGACTGGAGAAAGCATTCCTATTAGCAAAAATTCTGGAGATTTAGTAGTTGGAGCTAGCATAAATAAAAATGGATATATAAAATTTAGAGCTGAAAAAGTTGGTAAAGATACAACACTATTTCAAATAATAAAACTAGTTGAAGATGCACAAAATAAAAAAGCACCTATAGCAAAACTCGCAGATGTAGTATCTGGATTTTTTGTTCCAATAGTAATTGCTATAGCAGTTTTATCGTTTTTAATTTGGTTGTACATATTAAGAGCCAATATAGAATTCTCTTTGACAATATTTATTTCGGTTTTAGTGATTGCTTGTCCATGCGCTCTTGGGCTTGCGACACCAACAGCTATTATGGTTGCAACTGGAAAAGGTGCAGAAAATGGCATATTAATAAAAGGTGGAGATTCTTTAGAATCTCTAGGCAAAGTTACAACTGTCGTATTTGATAAAACAGGCACAATTACATATGGGAAACCATCTGTTAGCGATATTCTATTATCAAAAAAATCACGCCTCTCTGAAATAGATTTAATAAGGTATGCTGCATCTGCTGAGATAATGTCAGAACATCCATTGGGTGATGCAATTGTAGATCATTCATCAAACATTGGAGTGGAGTTATATGATGCAAAAGATTTTATAAGCTACACTGGATTAGGAATCTCTGCAAAAGTCAACGATAATGACTTACTGCTGGGGAATACTAAGTTAATGGAGAAATTTTCAATTTCAGGATATAAGGATTTAGAAATTGAATCAAACAGGCTTGCAAACGAGGGTAAAACACCACTTTTTATTTCAATAGCAGGAGAATTTTCAGGCGTTATATTCGTTTCAGATTTAATCAAAGAAAGTAGTAAAATTGCAATAGACAAACTTCATGATATGGGTATGAAAGTGGTTATGTTGACTGGTGATAATTCAAAAACAGCAAGTGCTATTGCAAAGAAGGTAGGTATAGATATTGTGAAATCAGACGTGCTACCTTCAGAAAAATCTAAAGAGATTGAACTTCTTCAAAAAGATGGAAATATTGTCGCAATGGTCGGGGATGGTATCAATGATGCCCCAGCACTTGTAAAAGCAAATGTCGGTATTGCAATTGGAAATGGAACTGATGTTGCAATAGAGTCAGCAGATATTATCCTTATGAAAGGAGATCTATTAGATGTACCAAATGCAGTTAAATTAAGCAAATCCACTATAAGAAATATTAAACAAAATCTCGTGTGGGCATTTGCTTACAATATTGTTGGAATACCTTTTGCTGCTGGTTGTTTTTACTTGTTAGGAGGTCCTTTGTTAAATCCAATGATTGCTGCTGCGGCTATGAGTATGTCTTCTGTAAGCGTAGTAACAAATGCCTTAAGACTTAGAAACTTTAAGACCTATCAATATGAATAAATATAATGTTTAATAATAAAGTGAAGAATCAAATGATTCTTCACTTTATTTAAGTATTTATTTTAAATATCAATAACTGACTTAGAGATTAACCCTAAGGCCTTAAACTTCTCCAAAAATACTTTATGCTCAAAATGACCAATATATTCTTCAAGTGAATCGCTTGATTTTAGCTTTACAAAAAGAATTAAATCCATATTTGCTTCCTTATCTAGAACATTGAATTTGAAGTCATAACCTTCTATTACATTAAATTGTTTTTCTAACTTTTCGTACGTCTCCGATAAAGTTTTTGATAAAATGTCTTTTCCTGGATTTTCTCTAAATTTAAAAAGTACGATATGTTTCATAATTACCTCCAAATTATATACTTAATATTACTATAAGAATTATACTACAAAATTAAGAATTTTCATAATAATATTTAGTAAAAATACCTAAAAAAATTAATATATATGAATTTGATAGAATTCAAAATTTATGCTATAATATATCAATATGTAAAAAATTGAGTGTTTTAAAATATATTAAAGGAGAGAATTTTGATGAACCAGTTTAACATACTTGTCATTGAAGATGATGAAGATATTCGAGAGCTTATGGTAGAGTTTTTGAATGCAAAAAATTACAGAGTAGACTCTGTATCCAACGGTGTTTTAGGTATACAAAAATTTAAAGAAAATAAATATGACTTGATAATTTTAGATATTATGATGCCGAATTTAGATGGTTATACAACGTGCAAAATGATTAGAAATATTTCTACCATACCAATTATATTTTTAACTGCACTAACAGATGAATCAGATCAAATGAAGGGCTTTGAACTTGGATGTGATGACTATATTACAAAGCCATTTTCCTTTAACTTATTAGTAAAAAGAGTAGAGGCTGTATTAAAAAGAAGTGCAAAACTTTCAAATTCTAGTACGCTACAATATGAAAATATGGTCTTAGATTTAAACACATATGCTGTGAACATAGGTGATAAATCTATCGAGTTAACTCTAAAAGAATTCAATATATTAAAAGAACTGATAGAAAAACACCCACAAGTAATTACACGTGAGAACTTGCTTGACAGTATATGGGGTTATGATTACTATGGGGATACAAGAATTGTAGATGCTCATATAAAAAATATACGAAAAAAAATAGAGCTCCCATATATTAAGACAGTGAAAGGTATAGGTTACACACTTGAAAAAGTTGATTAATTTTTGGAATAAACTTAATTTAAGGTTTAAATTGTTTACAACAATTTTTATTTCCTCAGCTGTTCTTACTTTTACCATATTGGTAGTAGTTAATATGACTCTACCTTCGCTTTACCTTGACCACAGAGAGACCAATGTAAAAAAAATGGTAAATACCCTTGTCAATAACATCAATAATAAAACAGTCTCTGAAATTGAAGATAAGTTAGAGACAATGACCAGAAATAATATAATGTATGTAAAATTATCTGATAATAACAACAAGACTGTTTATGAGAGAAATAAATTTCTTATTGATATGAATAGACATAAAGATATTAATCTTAAGCAAGAAAAAATAAATCTAGATTATAAATTGAAAATTAAAAATTCTGCATTGCCATTTAGCTTGCATATTACATCAATTTTTTATCCTGTTAAAGATACTGCTGAAGCTATTACAAGTATGATGCCATTTATTTTTGTTATCGTCTTATTTCTATCATTATTAGGTTCGTACGTTTACTCAGAGTTAATAACTCGACCACTACTTAATATTATAAATAAAGAACAACTCGAAATGGCTAAGAAAAAGGAGTTTATCGGGGCAATATCACACGAACTAAAAACTCCTATTACAATTATTAGTGGACAATTAGAGGGAATGATTCATAATATTGGTAAATATAAAGACAGAGATGCATATCTAAAAAAATGTTATGAAACAACACAGGATTTAAGATTTTTAGTGGCAAAGATGATTGATATCTCAAAAAAAGATCTCTTTGAAATTAATGTTGAGAAGAGAAGAGTTAACCTTAATATAATAATTTCGGAGACAATAGAAAGACAGAAATTTCTTTTTGAACAAAAAAATATTAGATTATTATTAAATCTTCAAGATAATACAAATATTTATGCAAATAGCGAAGATATGAACACTGTATTCAATAATCTGATTAATAATGCTGTAAAATACTCACCAGAAGGTGGTCAGATAAGTATTACTACAACCCCGATAAAAAAGAACTTTTCAGTTCCATATGTTAGGGTTACAATTGAAAATAGTGGAGTTGTACTTACAAAAGAACAATTATCTAAAATTTTCGACCCACTTTACAGAGTGGAGACATCTAGAAATAAAAACACTGGTGGTAGTGGTTTAGGTTTGTATTTTGTAAGCCAAATATTAAAAAACCACAATTTCTATTACAAGATGTTTAGCAGAGAAAATTCAACCGTTTTTGTTGTTGAATTTGACTCTTTTAACATATAAAAACTTTATATTTTTTTACGGAGGTATTAAATGAATTCAAATCAAGAATTAAGTGGAATTAATAAGCTATTTCCTCTTTTAGCCAACAAAGATGTTGACTATAAAAAAGAGATTTTAGCTGGTGTTACCACTTTTTTGACAATGGCTTATATTATAGCCGTTAATCCTAGTACTCTGTCCGCTACTGGAATGGATGCTGGAGCACTTGTTACTGCTACTTGTTTGGCAGCAGCATTAGGATGCTTTATAATGGGCTTTATTGCAAATTTACCATTTGCACTAGCATCTGGTATGGGGCTAAATGCATTCTTTGCGTATACAGTTGTACTTAAAGGTGGAATCCCTTGGGAAGTTGCATTGACAGCAGTTTTTGTAGAAGGTATTATTTTTATTTTCCTTACTTTATTCAAAGTTCGTGAGGCAGTTGTAAATTCAATTCCATTAAATATGAAACATGCCGTTACTGCTGGAATCGGTATTTTCATAGCATTTATAGGATTAAAAGGTAGTGGTCTAATAGTTGCAAACCCTGCAACTCTTGTCAGTATGGGACATATATCACCAACAATTTTATTCGCATTTATAGGATTAATAGTTATTGGAATACTAGATAAAAAGGGAATAAAGGGATCTATTCTTGCAGGTATTGCGATTTCATCTATACTTGCTTGGGCATATGCAATGTTTGATCCAGCTTCTGCGACTAAAATGGGAATTTTTCTTCCAGATGGTATTTTTAAATATCAGTCAATTGCTCCTGTAGCGGGTAAAGTTGACTTTGGATTTTTAACACATCCAAAAGACATAGGAAACTTCTTTATTGTAGTTTCAACTCTTTTATTTGTTGATTTCTTTGACACTGTAGGAACTTTAGTAGGAGTTTGCTCAAAGGCCAACATGTTAGATGAGGAAGGTAATGTTCCTAATGTTGGTAGAGCGCTATTAGCTGACTCTCTTGCAACAACTTTTGGCTCATTGCTTGGAGTATCTACAGTTACAACTTATGTTGAATCATCAACTGGAGTAATAGCTGGCGGTAGAACTGGTTTTACTGCTATCACTGTAGGCGTATTATTTATAGTTGCAATGTTCTTCTCACCAATATTTATTGCTATACCAGCCTGTGCTACTGCACCTGCGTTAATTTATGTTGGTTTTTTGATGATAAGCTCGATACACGAAATAGATATACATAATATCACTGAGGGACTTCCTGCCTTTATTACTGTTGTCAGTATGGCACTTACATATAGTATTGGAGACGGATTGACTATAGGAATATTATCATATGTTTTAATAAACTTAGTATATAATATATTTGCAAAACCAGATGAAAAAGAACATGTTTCATGGGTTATGATAATACTAGCGTTTCTATTTATGATAAAACTCGTATTCCTTTAAAAGACTTAAAGTGGCACCATAATTGACTCAAAGTATTGAGTCAATTATGTGTCTTTAGAACAAATTCAAGGACTTTCAAAGGACTATTGTATTAATTAATTTGATCCAATAGTCCTTTTTAAAAGTTTAGTTTCAGTTTAATAATTAAGCTGTATAAATATATATTAAATTCTATTTTTTACAAATAGTGGAAAAAAGATAAGAAAGGATAATTATAATGTTACAAGTAACAGATGTTGGACTACGTTTTGGTGACAAAGAGTTATACAAAGAAGTAAATCTTAAATTCACAAAAGGAAATTGTTATGGAATAATTGGTGCAAATGGTGCTGGAAAAAGTACTTTTTTAAAAATTTTATCGGGAGAAATCGAACCTAATACTGGGGTTGTATCAATCACAGAAAAAGAGAGAATGTCCGTTTTAAAACAGGATCACTTTGAATATGATGATTGCCAAGTTATAGATGTAGTTGTGATGGGTCACGACAGACTTTGGAAAATCATGAAAGAAAAAGATGCTCTTTACATGAAAGAAGATTTTAACGATGAAGATGGTATAAAAGCTGCCGAATTAGAAGGTGAGTTTGCCGAACTTGATGGTTGGGATGCAGAGACAAATGCTGAAAAGATACTTATGGGTCTTGGAATTGAAAAGGATCTACATTATTCATTAATGCATGAATTAGAAGGTTCCGATAAGGTAAAGGTGTTATTAGCTCAAGCATTATTTGGTTCACCAGAAATATTGCTTCTTGATGAGCCTACTAACCACCTAGACTATGCTTCAATAAAGTGGCTTAATGAATTTATAATAAATCTTGATGATACTATTGTAATAGTTGTTTCACATGACAGACATTTTCTTAATACAATTTGTACTCATATTGTCGATGTTGATTTTGGTAAAATCCAATTATACACTGGAAATTATGATTTCTGGTATGAATCAAGCCAACTTGCACTTCAATTGATGAAGGATCAAAACAAAAAGACAGAAGAAAAAATAGCACAATTGAAAGAGTTTATTGCAAAGTTTAGTTCTAATGCCTCGAAAGCTAAGCAAGCAACATCAAGAAAGAAACAGCTTGATAAGCTTAATATTGAAGAGATACAGCCATCAAGAAGAAAGTATCCATACGTCGCTTTCAAACCTGAAAGAGAAATAGGAAATGAAGTTCTTGAGGTAGAGAATATAACAAAAGAAGTTGATGGAGTAAAGGTATTAGATAATATATCGTTTAGACTGGAGAGTTCAGATAAGGTTGTATTTATTGGAGATGATATGGCTACAACTGCATTGTTTGAAATATTAACTGAAAGGGATACTGAATTTGAAGGAAGTTTCAAATGGGGAGTAACGACATCTCAAGATTATATGCCAAAAAATCACAATGAATTTTTTGAGAACTGTGATTTATCGTTAGTTGACTGGTTAAGACAATACTCTGAAGAAAAAAGCGAAAGCTATATAAGAGGATTTCTTGGAAGAATGCTATTTAGTGGAGATGAAGCACTTAAAGAAGCAAGTGTGTTAAGTGGTGGAGAGAAAGTTAGGTGTATGCTTTCAAAGCTAATGCTATCAAACTCTAACGTTTTATTACTTGATGATCCCACAAACCATCTTGACTTAGAATCTATCACTTCAGTAAATAAAGCTTTAGAAGACTTTAAAGGAGTGTTATTATTTAGTTCACATGATCATCAGTTTATTTCTTCTATTGCAAATAGAATTATTTTCATAGGTGATACTGGAATATTGGATAGAAGAATGGACTTTGAAGAATTTGTAGAAAGCGACGAGATTAAAGATAAATTAAAGAAAATCGTTCAATCTTAGTGGTGTTAGAACCCTGTTGCAAAAATGTATTTTGTATAATAACTATATTTGGTGTTTCAATTTGAATAAAGTAATTGAAACACCATATATAGTATCCAAAAATATTTTTATATTTTTGAATATTAGTAATTGTTTTTTAGGTATAACCTGTGGTATAATTAGGAGTATCAGAAGTAGTATTTTAAATTATATCAAAAAATATCTATGCGTATATGATTTTTTTGATTTACATATATATACGAATATAAGTTATGATTTTTTCGACAGGGAGGTGCTGAAATTTGATTTACGGATATTGTCGAGCGACAACACCAAAACAGATTGAACTAGGTTATTTGGAAGAACAAGAAGATCAGATTTCTGAGAGATATTTTGGAAGTGTTATCTTTAAAGAAAATTCTTTGGATATGAATATAAAACCTGAATTTAATAAAATATTAAATATTGTATCTCCGGATGATACTATTGTTGTAACCAAGTTAGATAGGTTTGCAAAATCAATTTCGGATGCTTATGATATTATAGAAATGTTGTACAGTAGAAACATAAATATACATATACTCAACATCGGTCTTATTGATCATTCAGTTTTAGGACAGGTATTATACAATACAATATCGGCTATCAATGATTTTGACAAGGCACTTTTAGTGGAGCGAATCCAATCAGGAAAGAATAAAGCTAAAAAAACTGTCGGATTTAAAGAGGGAAGACCTAAGAAATATTCGCAAAAGCAAATCGACGAAGCACTTGAGATGT
>JBDHVM010000018.1:0-11559 GCA_039809725.1 Peptostreptococcus sp. | reverse complement strand
TAAATAGTTTTACATAGAAGGAGGAATTGCGATGATACAGCAGGAAACACGTTTAAAAGTAGCTGATAATTCAGGTGCTAGAGAACTTTTATGCATACGTGTTCTAGGCGGAAGTAGAAGAAAGTACGCCAATGTAGGTGACGTAATAGTTGCAACAGTTAAAAGTGCAACACCAGGCGGAGTTGTAAAAAAAGGTAAAGTAGTAAAAGCTGTTGTAGTTAGAAGCAGACAGGGTATGAGACGTAATGATGGTAGCTATATTTCATTTGATGAAAATGCTGCAGTTATAATAAAGGACGATAAAACACCAGTGGGTACTCGTATATTTGGACCTGTTGCTAGAGAGTTAAGAGACAATGACTTTATGAAAATAGTATCTCTTGCTCCGGAAGTACTATAATTAGAGGAGGTGCAATAGATCGATGATGCGTGTAAAGAAAGGCGACACTGTAGTAGTAATAGCAGGTAAAGATAAAGGTAAAAAAGGTTTAGTATTAAATGTAGATTCTAAAAATGATAAAGTTTTAGTTGAAGGAATAAACATAGTAACTAAGCACAATAAGCCATCTGCTACAAACACTCAGGGAGGCATAACAACTAAAGAAGCTCCGATACATTTATCAAATGTAATGCCATTTGACCCAGAAACTGGAAAAGGTGTAAGAGTTAGATACGAAGTGAAAGACGGAAAGAAAGTTAGAGTATCAGCTAAGAGCGGAAAAGAATTATAAGAAATAAGACAAGAAAGGAGGATCAATAAATGGCTTCAAGATTAGAAGAAAAATTTAAAAAAGAAGTTGCTCCTGCAATGATGGAGAAATTTGGATATAAAAATGTAATGGAAATACCAAGACTTGATAAGATAGTTATCAATATGGGTATTGGAGATTCTAAAGATAATGCAAAGGCTCTTGAAAAAGCAGTTGAAGAGCTTGAGACAATTTCAGGACAGAAACCAGTTGTGACTAAGGCTAGAAAGTCAGTTGCAAACTTTAAGTTAAGAGAAGGAATGCCAATAGGTACAAAGGTTACTCTAAGAGGTGACAAAATGTACTACTTTATGGATAAATTAGTTTCAGTATCTCTACCAAGAGTTAGAGACTTCAGAGGTGTTAACCCAAATTCATTTGATGGAAGAGGTAACTACTCTCTAGGAATTAAAGAACAGCTTATATTCCCAGAAATAGTATACGATAAGGTTGACAAGGTAAGAGGTATGGATATTATCTTCGTTACAACAGCTAAGACTGACGAAGAAGCTCGTGAACTAATAAAGCTATTAGGTATGCCATTTTCTAAGTAGGTAAAAAGGAGGAAATTCACGTGGCGAGAAAAGCGATGATTGTAAAACAACAGAAGAAACAAAAATATAAAACTAGAGAATACACAAGATGCTCAGTATGTGGTAGACCACATTCAGTATTGAGAGATTTTGGTGTTTGCCGTATATGCTTTAGAGAATTAGCGTATAAGGGTGAAATACCAGGTGTAAGAAAATCAAGTTGGTAAGATAGATACTCGGAAGGAGGGTTTTAATATGACAATGACAGATCCAATCGCAGATATGCTTACAAGAATAAGAAATGCGAATTCAGTAAAGCATGAAACTGTTGATGTTCCTGCTTCTAACATTAAAAAGGAAATAGCTAGAATACTTCTTGAAGAAGGATTTATAAGAGGTTATGACGTAATAGAAGATGGAAAACAGGGAATAATCAGAATACAATTAAAGTATGGCCAGGAAGGTGAAAGAGTAATATCTGGATTAAAGAGAATCTCTAAGCCTGGAATGAGAATATACGCTGCTGCAGCAGATGTACCAAAAGTATTAAACGGATTAGGTGTTGCTATGGTTTCAACATCAAATGGTATATTAACTGACAAGCAGGCTAGACAAAACAATGTAGGTGGAGAAGTAATCTGCTACGTTTGGTAATAATTTTTTGATGTAAGGAGGTGTAGCAATGTCAAGAATAGGCTTAAAGCCAATAGCAGTTCCAGCAGGAGTTGAGGTTACTATTGGTGCAGAAAATGAAATAACTGTAAAAGGTCCTAAGGGAACTTTATCAAATAAATTAAGCAATGAAATGATCATAAAGAAGGAAGAAAACACTATTGTAGTTGAAAGACCAACTGAAAATAAAAAGCACAAGAGTCTTCACGGTTTAACAAGAACACTTATAAACAATATGGTAGTAGGTGTATCTGAAGGTTTCGAAAAGAAATTGGAAGTTAAGGGTGTAGGTTACAGAGCTGCTAAACAAGGAAACAAGTTAGTAATGAACTTAGGTTTCTCTCATCCAGTTGAAATGGAAGATCCAGAAGGTATCACTACAGAAGTGCCAAACCAGTTAGAAATACTAGTAAAAGGTATCGATAAGCAGTTAGTTGGAAATTATGCAGCTAAAATCAGATCTTGGAGAAAAACTGAACCATATAAGGGTAAAGGTATCAAGTATAGTGATGAGGTTATCGTACGTAAGGAAGGTAAAACTGGTAAGAAGTAATAATTAACGGAAGGAGTGAGTACTTTGTTCAAAAAGATTGATAAGAACGCAAACAGAGTTGCTAGACATAAAAGAGTTAGAAAAAAAGTAACAGGGACAGCTGAAAGACCAAGACTTTGTGTATTCAGAAGTTCAAAAAATATATATGCTCAGATCATAGACGATACAAATAGAGTAACACTTGTAGCAGCTTCAACATTAGATAGTGCTATCAAGGATGCTGTATCATCTACTGGAAACAAAGAAGCTGCTAGAAAAGTTGGAGAATTAGTAGCTAAGAAAGCCGCTGAAAAAGGTATAACAGAAGTTGTATTTGACAGAGGTGGATACATTTATCACGGAAGAATTTTAGAACTAGCTGAAGGCGCAAGAGAAGCTGGTCTTAAGTTCTAATTAAATGAAGGAGGAAAAATATGCTACATAGTAAACCTATAGATGCAACTCAATTCGATTTAGAAGAAAGAGTTATTGAAGTTAGACGTGTTACTAAGGTTGTTAAGGGTGGTAGAAACTTTAGATTTGCTGCACTTGTAGTTGTTGGTGACAACAATGGACACGTTGGTATAGGATCTGGTAAAGCGATGGAAGTGCCAGATGCAATAAGAAAGGCAATAGAAGATGCAAAGAAGAATTTGATCGTGGTACCAAGAGTTGGAACAACTGTTCCTCATGAGGTAGTTGGTCACTTCGGTGCTGGTAAAATATTAATAATGCCTGCAAAAGAAGGTACAGGAGTACTTGCTGGTGGACCTGTAAGAGCCGTACTTGAATTAGCGGGAGTTATGGACGTTAGAGCGAAATCTACTGGATCAAATAACCCAAGAAACATGGTTAATGCAACTATGCAGGGATTAAAGGATCTTAAGACTGCAGAATCAATTGCAAGATTAAGAGGTAAGAAAGTAGAAGAACTTTTAGGATAATAAATAGGAGGTTTCAAAATGTCTAAAATACAGATTAAGTTAGTTAGAAGTGTTATAGGAACTACTCCTAATCAGAGAAAAAATGTTGAGGCTCTTGGTCTTAAGAAAAGAGAGTCAGTAGTAGTTAAAGAAGATAACGCTCAGATAAGAGGAATGATCAATAAGGTAAGTCACCTTGTTGAAGTTACTGAGATCGCAGAATAATTGAAATAATAAAGTAAGGAGGTGTGACATAATGAAGTTACATGAGTTAAAACCTGCCAAGGGTGCTGTTAGAGCAAAGAAAAGACTAGGTAGAGGTACTGCTACAGGTCAGGGTAAGACATCTGGACGTGGACAAAAGGGTCAGTGGTCAAGATCTGGCGGTGGAGTTAGAGTAGGATTCGAAGGTGGACAGATGCCACTTGCAAGAAGATTACCTAAGAGAGGTTTCACAAATATATTCAAGAAGGTTTATTCTGAAGTGAATGTAGAAACTCTAAACAGATTTGAAGCTGGAACAGTAATTACTGCAGAATTATTAAAGCAAAACAAGGTTATTTCTAAAATAGAGAAAGACGGATTAAAGATTCTTGGAAACGGGAATTTAGATAAGGCTTTAACAGTTCAGGCGGCTAAATTTACTGCATCAGCTAAAGAAAAAATTTCAAATGCTGGTGGAACAGTTGAAGAGATATAGTCTTTGAAAAACGAGGTGATTAATTTTGATTAATAAAATTAAGCAGGCTTTGAAGATTAAAGATATAAGAAAAAAAATAATTTTTACTTTTTTTATGGTTATTGTATTCAGAATGGGTACAACAATACCAGTTCCGGGCATTGACACTTCAGTTATAAAGAAGTTAGTAGAGCAAAACTCGTTATTGGGACTATATAATATGTTCTCTGGTGGAGCATTTAGTAACTTTACGATATTTGCACTTGGAATAGGGACATATATCACAGCATCGATTATTATACAGCTTTTAACTGCTGGATTTGAAAGTTTAAAAGAACTACAAAAATCAGGAGAAGAAGGCAAAAAGAAGATAAATAAGTATACAAGATTTACAACACTTGCACTAGCTATTATACAGGCGATAGGAATAACACTTGGAATAGTTAGAAGTGCTCTTAAAGTAAATAGTCCGTTTTTCATATTCACAGTAATCATTACACTTGTAGCATCAAGTATGATGGTAATGTGGTTGGGAGATAGGATCACTGAAAAGGGTCTTGGAAATGGTAGTTCAGTACTTATCTTTATCGGTATAATATCGAGATTGCCTATTGATATTGGTATGATAGCTCAAAGAATGAATATTGGTCTTTTGGGATGGGCAGCGATAATTGCGTTAATCGTAGTTGTTTTGCTGACAATAACAGGAGTAACATTCATCAATGAATCTACAAGAAAAATTCCAGTACAATATGCAAAAAGGGTTGTTGGAAGAAAAATGTATGGTGGAGAAAGTTCTCATATACCTATGAAAGTTAATCAGTCAGGGGTTATGCCTATAATATTCGCAAGTTCGATATTGGCACTTCCACAGACGATTGCATTGCTTGGTGGACCTAAGGCACAACAGGCGGTAAATGCGTTTTTCAACCTAGCTACTAATAGAGGCTTTTGGACATATAGAATAATAGAAATTGTATTAATTGTACTTTTCTCTTATTTTTATAATACGATCTCTTTCAATACTGAAGATATCGCAAAAAATATGAAAAATAGCGGTGGATTTATACCGGGGATTAGACCGGGTAATCCGACTGAAAAATACTTAAATGGAATACTTTCAAGGTTGACTATAGTAGGTGCGGCGTTCTTGGGTATTATGGCAATGATACCAGCGCTAATTACACACTATATGCAAATACCTATGAACTTTGGTGGTACATCATTACTTATTATAGTTGGTGTTGCGTTGGAACTTAAGAGACAGTTAGAATCAAATCTTGTTATGAAAAATTATCAAGGTTTCCTAAAATAATTTTGGAGATGATAAATATGAAAATAATATTACTTGGACCTCCTGGAGCAGGCAAGGGTACTCAAGCTGCTAATATAGTGGAAAGCTACAATATTCCACATATATCTACAGGAGATATTTTTAGAAAGAACATCAAAGAAGGAACTGAACTTGGAAAGAAAGCACAGGAGTACATAAACCAGGGAAAACTTGTTCCAGATGAATTGACTTGTGGTTTAGTAGGGTCAAGATTGTCAGAAGAAGATTGTAAGAATGGATTTATGCTGGATGGATTTCCTAGAAATACATTCCAGGCTGAGTATTTAGAAAAGTTTTTGAGTGAAAATAATGTGGTTCTAGACAAAGTGGTAAATATCGAAGTAGATTCTGAACTATTGATAGAAAGAGCTTGTGGAAGAAGAATTTGTAAAAGTTGTGGAGCTACTTTCCACATAAAATTCAATCCAAGTAAAGAAGAGGGAATCTGTAGTGTTTGTGAGTCATATCTTACTCAAAGACCAGATGATACAGAAGAAACAGTTTCTCAGAGGATACAAGTTTATTTATCTGAAACAAAACCACTTGTTGACTTTTATACTCAAAGAGGTGTAATAGCCAACATAAATGGTGATCAAGATATAGATAAGGTTTTTGAAGATATTAAAGCTGCATTAGCTTAGTTGGAACCAACAGAGCTCTTTGAATGATGAACTTATACCACCCGATTGCAAAAGGACATGGGAAACATTTATGTCGGCCCTGTTTGAAGACAATTTGGGTTGCTATAAAAGTAACTTTGTAAGCTTTTATAGCAAGATGTTCCGATTAGAGCAATTAAAACGATAGCTTCACTAACCACATAGGGAGGAGCGTTGTATGCTATCAGAAAATTTAAGTCTAGGTCAATTGGTCAAGGCTTCCTATGGAAGAGATCAAGGCAAATTGTTTTTCATCATAAAGATAGTAGATGAAGACTATGTCATGATTTCTGACGGTAAATCAAGGAAGCTTGACAAACCTAAGTTAAAGAAAATAAAACATTTGAATGTACATAATTACGTAGATGAAAAGTTGAAAAAATTATTGCAAAGCGGAGAAAATATAACAGATTCTTTTATAAGAGCTGAGCTAAATAAGTTAAAGTAAGTGTTAACTTGTGAAATGGAGGTTTGGTTAGTTAATGGCCAAAAAAGATGTAATAGAATTAGAAGGTACAGTTTCGGAAACTCTACCAAATGCAATGTTTAAGGTTAGATTAGATAATGGGCATGAAGTATTGTGTCACATATCAGGGAAGCTAAGGATGAACTTCATAAGGATTCTCGAAGGAGATAAGGTGAATATTGAGCTTTCCCCCTATGATCTTACGAGAGGAAGAATCACTTGGCGTAAGAAGTAGGCTATTTATAGTCTGAGGAGGTATAAATAATGAAGGTTAGACCATCTGTTAAACCGATATGCGAAAAGTGTAAGGTTATAAAGAGAAAAGGAAAAGTAATGGTAATTTGCGAAAATCCAAAGCATAAACAAAAGCAGGGATAGTAGCGATACGAATAAACAGTAATAGAGCGTAGGAGGTGCGAATATGGCAAGAATAGCTGGTGTAGACTTACCTAGAGAAAAAAGAGCTGAAATAGGCTTAACATATATTTATGGTATAGGTAGAACTACTTCAAATGAAATATTAGCTAAGGCTGGTATAAATCCAGATGCTAGAATAAAAGATCTTTCTGATGACGAAGTAAACGAGTTAAGAAAGATTATAGATGAAGATTATCTTGTTGAAGGTGACTTGAGAAGAGAAATAGCTCTAAACATCAAGAGACTTAGAGATATCAAATGCTATAGAGGTATGAGACATGCAAAGGGATTGCCTCTAAGAGGACAGAGAACTAAGACTAATGCGAGAACTAGAAAAGGTCCTAGAAAAACTGTATCTCGTAAGAAGAAGAAATAATAGAATACAGTAGTTAAAGGAGGGAAATATAATGGCAAAAGGTAAGAAAAAAGTAGTTCAACGTGTTAGAAGAAGAGAACGTAAAAATATAGAACGTGGACATGCACATATTCAGTCTACTTTTAATAATACTATAGTAACATTAACAGATGTACACGGTAATGCAATTTCATGGGCATCTTCAGGTCAGTTAGGATTCAAGGGTTCTAGAAAGGCTACTCCATTTGCTTCTCAGATGGCAGCAGAAACTGCAGCTAAGGCAGCAATGGAACATGGTTTAAAGACTGTTGAAGTATTTGTTAAGGGTCCAGGATCAGGTAGAGAAGCAGCGATAAGAGCTCTTCAGGCTACAGGTCTTGAAGTTACAATGATCAAGGACGTTACTCCAATACCACACAACGGTTGTAGACCACCAAAGAGAAGAAGAGTATAGTGTGAGGTATTTCACCCTCAGTGGACCAATATTTGTATAGGAGGGTTTATCCATGATAGAAATAGAAAAGCCGAAAGTTGATATTGTCGAGTTAAGCGAAGATTATAGATACGGTAAATTTGTTGTTGAACCTTTAGAGAGAGGCTTTGGTATTACAGTAGGTAATGCGCTTAGAAGAATATTATTGTCTTCACTACCAGGTGTTGCAGTATATGCAATCAGAATAGACGGAGTTTTACATGAATTCTCAACTGTTCCAGGGGTGAAGGAAGATGTTACTGAAATGATCCTGTCTCTAAAAGAGTTATCAGCTACAATTGACGATGAAGAACCTAAAGTATTGAGAATTCAGGCTGTAGGTCCTTGTGAAGTCAAAGGTGCAGATATTATATGTCCACCTGAAGTAGAAATAATCAGTAAAGATTTACATATTGCAACTTTGGATGAAAATGCAAAGTTAAATATGGAATTACATGTTAACAAGGGAAGAGGATATATTTCAGCTGAAGAAAACAAGAATGAAAGCATGCCAATAGGCGTACTACCAGTGGATTCAATATATACACCTATCGAAAAGGTGAGCTATCATGTTGAAAATACTAGAGTTGGTCAAAGAACAGATTTTGATAAACTAACACTTGAAGTTTTGACAAATGGAAGTATTAATCCTCAGGAAGGAATATCTCTTGCAGCAAAGGTTCTTGAAGAACATCTGAAGTTGTTCATTGACTTGACATCGCATATAGGCAGTGTTGAAATAATGGTTGAAAAAGAAGAGGACAAGAAAGAAAAAGTCCTAGAAATGACTATAGAAGAATTAGACTTATCAGTTAGATCTTATAACTGCTTGAAGAGAGCGGGAATAAATACAGTTGAAGAACTATCTAACAAGTCTGAAGACGATATGATGAAGGTTAGAAACTTAGGTAAGAAGTCGCTTGAAGAAGTAATTCAAAAGCTAAATGAGCTTGATCTAAAGTTAAGACCTAATGAAGATTAATATTGTAAATAATATTATCTTGATTTTATAAATCATGTAAAGGAGGGAAATAGATGGCAATTTACCGTAAATTAGGACGTGAAACTGCTCACAGAAACTTAATGTTAAGAAACCTTGTGACTAGTTTACTAAGAGAAGGAAGAATAGAAACAACAGTTACTAGAGCAAAAGAAACAAAAAGAATGGCTGAAAAGATGATAACTCTTGGAAAAAGAGGAGATCTTCATGCTAGAAGACAGGCTCTTGCTTATATATTAGACGAAACAGTAGTAACAGAATTATTCGAAACTATTGCACCAAAGTATGCAGAAAGAAATGGTGGATATACTAGAATAATAAAGAAAGGCCCAAGAAGAGGCGACGCTGCTGAAATGGCGTTCTTAGAATTAGTATAATTAATAAAAACCTTCGGAATATTTTCCGAAGGTTTTTTTGTATATCAATTTATTAAATAGATTTTTTTCTCAAAAAAAATGGCAACTTCCAGCTACTTTCAAGAGCAAAAACAGATCCAATTACTATTAGAGCTCCAATAAACTGTATAGGTTTCATATTTTCTCCAAAAATAAAAAAGGCAAAGATACTTGCAAAAATAGGTTCTAAAGCAACTAGCATACTAGGGAGATGAGTTCCCAAGTATTTTGTGGACTTCAGATAAAATGTATTAGCTATAAAAGTAGATAATGCACCTATTGACAGCAGATGCGCCCCAAAAAATAACGGTGATGAGGAGTTATAAATCGTGTTAAATATATTGGGAATATTTGAGAAAAAAGCAAGCAAAATACTCGCAGACCAAAACCCATACAAAAGTAAGCTGTCTTTTGAAATTTTGCCATCGACAAATCTTGGCATTACTATTTGCAGAGCGAAAGTCATACCGTTTGAAACACCAGCTAAAATACCGATAATATCTAAATTCATTCCACCAGTTGAGAATATATCAATAATACACATACATCCAAAGATACATAAAGAGATAACCACGATTTTCTTTATACCGACCTTATCTTTAAAGAATAAATATCCAAAAAGTGTAACCCAAATCGGATTGGAAAACATAAGTACAGTAGCAACAGAAATGGGAATCCTCTCAACCGAAAGGCTATAAAGAGATAATCCGATACCGAAATTTAGTACCCCATAAAAAATACAAAAGAGAAGGCTCTTTAGGTTAACTTTAAATGCGGAGCGGTTAACTACTAACATATATACAGTTATAATAATAGCCGCAACTGAACATCTAGCAAAAGAAATATCAGTAGAATTTAGCTTTATCATATTTAGATACCTACTTGATATTCCCATAAAACCCCAAAATAATGTAGAGAACATCATCATAATAAGACCCTTTTTATAATTTAAGTGCTGCATTGAGCCACCTCCTAATATTTTAAGCAGAATAAGTCCTTCACCTATTGTAACAAAATTTATCAATAAAAAGAAGGGGTATTTTATATAAATAAAAATACTGTGGTATACAAATTTGTATACCACAGAAAAATTATTTTTGAATATAGTAGCCTTTAACGGTAGCATTACCGTTTCCAGACTTGTTGTTTGAAAACTTGTTAATATCCATAAGACCACCGAAAGTTATTGCGTAAGTCTCACCTTTTCCAATAACAGCTTCTTTTCCAAGATTTCTTCCGTTAGGTTCAAGTATATTTTGTTCCATAACGATATCCCATTTGTGTTCAGGGTCTTCCAAATCAGAATTTTTTGTAAAAATACCAAGTGCAAAGTTTCAGTAAAAAGAATAAAGATATGAAAATTATTGGAAATACAAAAATATAAAGATAAAAAAATGGCTAAATTCAACAGGATCTAAACGCTGGAATTTAGCCATTATAAATGTTTTTATTTTTAAAAGTGAGTGGTGGAAATTATTTTTAATAGGTTGAAATAAAGTATTTTAGATTATTGAAAATCACTGTAGATATCATATTTTTTCAATTTATTCTCAACTGAACTCGTTATTGTATTTTCACCACCAATTATAGTAATATCTACAACTTGGTTTTGCCATGCGAGATTATATATCTCGCTATACACTTCGTTTTTTGGAGTCAATAAGAGGATTGAATCGTTTGATGCTGTTAAGATACTTGCACATAAAGCATCTGGTACGGATTCTCCACTAGCAATGAAAATTCTAACGACATCTCTATGCTGGACATTTACTATATCATCAATTAAGCTATTTGCACATTGGGTTGCAACATGATAGCGATCTAAACCGTCATACCAAACCTTGTAGCTATTCATATTTATACCTGGTCGAGTTCTTCCTCTTCCAAAAGCATATGCAGTAGTTCCATCAAAGGAAGGTGTCAAATATAGAAGTGCATGTTTCTTACCCATAACAGTTGATGCACTAAGTGCTTGGAAGTATAGATTTCCAACTACCTGACCTGTGATGAAATTGCCAGATTCGCTTGGGAATAGCCTTGTTTTTAGTTCTGCAAGCTTTTCACTAGTCGAATATCTGTCACCACCTGAAATTCGTTCGGTGTTGGGATATTTGGTTTTAAGTTCATTTAATACTCTTGTGCTAACTGTTGCATCTCCACCAACTAGATATATTTTTTTTACACCAAGTCTAGAAAGTTCTTGTGAAGTGAACTTTGGAATTTAATATTTTTTAACTAATAAAATAGGAGCATCCACTGAAATTGCCACAGAGCCAGAAACTATTGCATCTGCAAATGTTTCACCACTAGCAATAAATACTGTTTTAGAAGAGTTGTATCGGTATCTCGATATTTCTACGGCCGTTTTGTATCT
>JBDHVM010000017.1:0-11669 GCA_039809725.1 Peptostreptococcus sp. | reverse complement strand
ATTAATTTCACGCTAAATATATCGAACAATATTGATATATTTAGATTAAACCTCTAACAAGTTATACTATAACTAATAGAAATAAAATTAATAAATCTTGCAAATGTATTGACTAACCCCCTTCTATATAGTAAAATAGTCAAGTATGAGAATTAGGCGTTCTCGTCTCTGCTCCGAAAGGTCTCGGAGCCGTATAGTCCAAAGGGAGGTGAAAATAAATGAAAGCTTATGAATTACTTTACATTGTAAAGCCAACTCTTGATGATGAAGCAAGGGAGGCAATACTAAACTCAATAAAGGAGATCATAACTTCAGCTGAAGGTGAAGTTGGTGAAATCAATATTTGGGGTAGTAGAAAGTTAGCTTATCCAATCGAGAAGTTTAAGGATGGTGTTTATACACTAGTGAACTTCAAAGCGTCTGTAGATTTTCCAAAGGAATTAGACAGAAGACTTAAGATAAGTGAAGATGTTATAAGACACATCATAGTTGCGCAAGATGAAAAATAATAGGTGGTGTTAATATGAATAATGTTGTTATTGTAGGAAGATTAACTAAGGATCCTGAGTTGAAATATATTCCAGGTTCTGGTACACCAGTAGCTACTTTTACTGTAGCTATTGACAGAGATTATAAAAATAAAGATGGCTCTACTACAACTGATTTTATTCCAGTTGAAATAATGGGTAAGCCAGCTGAATTTTGTGCAAATTACATTACAAAAGGAAGACTAGTAGGGGTACAAGGGTCTATTAGAGTAGATAGATACGAAACTCCTAATGGAGAAAAGAGAACCTTCACAAAGGTTGCAGGTCGTAACATTCAAGCACTAGAAAGCAGAGGATCTGCATCAGGAAGTGTTCCTGATACAGGAGATAATCAGTTTGATGCTCCTAAGTTTGAGCCAAGCGGAATAGTAAGCCCTTCTGAATTCTCAGCTGTTGATGACGACGACGTTCCATTCTAATAATGAGGAGAGGTGAAAGTCATGATAAACAAGAAGAGACGTAAGAAAAAAAGAGTTTGTCAGTTCTGTGCTGATAAAAACACTACAATAGATTACAAGAATTTTCAAAAACTAGAAAAGTATATTACTGAAAGAGGTAAAATTCTTCCTAGAAGAATATCTGGAACTTGTGCAAAGCACCAGAGAGAGCTTACAAAGGCAATAAAAATTGCTAGAACTGTAGCTTTATTACCATACACTGTTGAGTAAAATCCATATTGTAAACATAAAAACCGTTGTCGTTTGGCAACGGCTTTTTTATACGAAAATTTACAAATAAATAATAAATTAGAGGTAAGAATATAAAATAATATTGGTTATGTTAGATTTTGAAGCAAGATTTTTACCAAAATAGCAGAAAATTTAGCGTCATTTACATAATAAGGCTAAAATGATATAATATATAAGATAATGAGATTTTACGGGAGGTGATAATTCATTGGTAATTCAGAATCGTAGAAAAAATTATATAAATATAATAATGTTAGTTATACTTTTGGCGTCTACTTTTTTTTCTAGGCTTGCTCCGATACTGTCAATATTGATGTTTGTGTCTGTTATTACGATGACAGTTATCAGTATGCAAAGTAATTTAATTCTATCTATTTCAGCATTAGTTTTGTCTTTAGTGATAGTTTTTATTACAAATGGTAATATTGCTATGATTCAGGTAGCTTCTATGTATCTAATACCATCTTTAATTGTGGGTTGTCTATTCGGTAGTGAAAATATAAAAGATCTTTTAGATACCAAAATACTTTGTAAAGGTAGAAAAAATGCAGGTAGTCAGAGGTTTATTTCTATAAAGTTCTTTTTGTTAGCAATAATAATATTTGCCTTTGGGATGATATCCTATTATACTATAATGAAAAATATTTTAAATATAGATTTAATTAAAATATTCGGTTCTAATATAGATAAATTTGTTACTTCATATAAAAACTTATTAAAACCAGAAGATTTAAAGAAAATTGAAGAAACAGGTGTTTTTAATATTCTTCAAGATTCAGGGACTTTAGTGTTGATAACAATTTATGTAAGATCGATTGCATTGGCTCTAATATCTTATTTTATAGGGATACCACTAGTAAAGGGATTGTACAAAGAGAACGTATGCTTTACTGGAATAGAAAATATATTTTTGCCAGGAAAACCAGTTATCCTATTATTTGTAACTAGTGTGATTTTGTTTTTTATTGGAAGATCATACCCTGCTTTTGATATGCAGACCGTGATAAACAATTTTATTCTAATAATGAATATGCTGTTTTTCCTTGAGGGCGCATCTCTAATAATATATACTATTAAAAGATGGGCATATGTAAAAGGAAATGTTAATTGGATTCTATTTATTTTCTTGATTGTTTTTATGGGATTAGTTCCAGGAATCTCAGTTATAGGTATGCTTGACAATGTATTTAATTATCGTGAAAGATGGGATGTTAATTTGAATAATAACGGAGGAAGAAATGAACGATAAAAATCATAAATATAATATTGTTGATTATCTTGATTATATTTCTTTTGTAATAATTTTCTTTTTGGGGATATATGCTTTCATGAAGAATTATATTATAGGGGCTATGTCGATGGTAGCATTGGCAACTATAATATTCTTCTGTTTTAGAAGCAAGAAGAAAAAGGAAGAAGACTGGAAAAAAAGAATTCAGGATATTGGCTTTGATTTTAATAGATTATCTAAAAAGGCAATATTAGGACTTCCACTACCTATGTGTATACTCGAGTTAGATGGGCGTATTTTTTGGTCGAATAAAATGTTTGAAAATATGATAGGGATTGAAGATGGAACATCTATAATAGGGTCAAATATTGAAGATTTCTTTAGGGATATTACATTGAGAAAAATACTTGATGAAAATATGGTTATTGATGAAGATTTCCAATTTAATGGAAGAGTTTACAATCTGAAGTATTCTTTTGCTAAATTAGATGATGAGAATAATGGTAGCGCCGACTATAGAGTGATAATGTATTGGATTGACAAGACTGACTTGGAAGATATGAAAATAAAATATGAGAATAGCAAAGAGTCAATTATGATCATTCAAGTAGATGGTTATGAGGAGGTTTTAAAGAGTACTCCAGAAGAGTTTAGACCTATAATGACAATGGAAATTGATAAAGTACTTTCAAACTTAGAGATAGAAACACAAGGTTTGATGAGAAAAATGTCAAATGACAAGTATGTAATGTTTATGAGGAAAAATGCTCTTGAAATTTTAGAAAAAAATAAATTCGCTATATTAGATAAGGCAAGAGAAATTGACTATGGAAATTCCCTTCCCGTAAGTTTAAGCATAGGTGTTGGATATGACGGGGATACAATAGAGGAAACGGGTGAGTTTGCTTCAGGAGCTATTGATATGGCTCTTGGTAGAGGTGGAGATCAGGTCGCAATAAAAGATAAAGAGGGTTTTAACTTCTACGGTGGAAGAAAAGCGAAAGGGTTTGAAAGAAAGACAAAAGTAAAATCAAGGTTGATTGGTCATGCCCTAAAGGAAATAATAAATCAAAGTGATAAAATATTGATTATGGGGCATCACTATCCAGATATGGATGCTATGGGTGCGGCTGTAGGCGTTTTTGATATTTGCAAGGCGTGTTCAAAACAGGCAAAAATTGTTTTAGATGAAGTAAATGAAGCTGTAGAGATTTTTGTAAATAGGTTAAAAGAAGAAAAGTATTATGAGGGACTATTTATTTCTCATGAAAAAGCTTTGGATATGTGTGATAGTGAAACATTGGTAATAGTTGTTGATACACATAGACCAAGCTATACGGAGTGTGAACAACTTCTAAACATTTCTAAAAGACTTGCAGTTATAGATCACCATAGAAGAGGGGTTGAATATATAGACGATACAGTTCTTCTTTTTCATGAAATATACGTATCGTCTACCTGTGAAATGGTGACAGAGTTAATTCAGTATACAGATTTTGATATAAAAATTAATAAATTGACGGCAGAGGGATTACTAGGTGGAATTTACTTAGATACGAAAAACTTTGAATTTAAGACTGGAGTCAGAACATTTGAGGCAGCATCTTTTTTAAAAAGCGTTGGTGCTGATACACTTTCAGTTAAGAAGTTTTTTAACTCATATGCTGAAGACTTCTTAGTAAAGGCTGAAATTATTCAGAGGACTGAAATAATAAACGACAAGATATGTATTTCGTACTCAAAAGAGGAAATGGATAATATTAATATAGTAATTGCAAAGGCAGCTGATGAGTTGTTAAATATAAAAAATATTGAGGCATCATTTGTACTTGGAATGAAAGACGAAACAGTTTTTGTAAGTGCCAGATCACTTGGTGAAATTAATGTTCATATTATTATGGAAAAGATTGGCGGTGGAGGTCACATAGACATAGCTGGAGCTCAAATAAAAGATATGAGTCTTTCACAAGCATATAATATGGTAAAAGAGATAATTGGAGAGTATTTAAAGGAGGGATAGAATGAAAGTAATTTTATTAAAAGACGTAAAAGGAACAGGGAAAAAAGGTGAGGTAAAGGAAGTTAGCGATGGATACGCAAGAAACTTTCTTATTAAAAAAAATGTAGCTGTTGAGGCAAATAGCACAAATATAAAAGAACTTGAGGAAAAAGAAAAATCAAAGGAAAGAAAAGAGTTAATACAGTATGAAGAGGCTGTTTTGCTTGGAAAGCAGATGGAGGATATCAATATTGAAATATATGCAAAATCGGGTGAAGGTGGCAGACTATTTGGTTCTATTACTTCAAAAGAAATTGCAGAGCAGTTGAAAAAACAAAAAAATATTGATGTAGATAAGAGAAAAATACTGTTAGATGAACCTATTAGATCATTGGGATCAAGATTTGTAGAGATAAAAATACATCAGAAGGTAACGACAAAAGTAAGAGTAGATGTTATAGAACAAAACTAATTTTTAGCGAGGTATTGTACCTCGCTAAATTTGAAAGGTGTGATTAATGTGTCAAATTTGATGAAGGTGCCACCTCATAGCATAGAATCCGAACAGTGTGTTTTAGGGGCTATTATATTAGAGGGTGAAACCTTGATAACTGTAGCAGAGGTTTTGGAAAAAAATGATTTTTATCTTGATTCTCATGAGGCGATATACGAATGTATGCTTGAACTCAGTGAGGAAAGCAATCCTATTGATTTAATCACTATTTCCGAGAAACTCAGAAATAAAGGTCTTTTGGAAGAGGTAGGAGGTATAAACTACCTTACAAATACTACAAGTATGATTCCAACAACTTCAAATGTTAAGACCTACGCTGACATAGTCAAGAAGAAGTCTATTTTGAGGAAGTTGATTAAAGCTTCAAATGAAATAATAAATATAGGTTATGACGGTGGAGAGGATATCGAGGATATATTAAACTTTGCAGAAAAGAAAATTTTTGATATATCTCAAGAGAAAGTAAGTGAGGATTTAAAGCCTATAGATCAGGTGTTGACTCAAGTATATTCCATAATAGAGGATGTATATAACAGTGGAGCAGAGCTCACTGGACTTGATACAGGGTTTAAGGAAATAAATCAAAAACTCGGTGGTCTACATAAGAGTGATTTGGTGTTGGTAGCAGCTAGACCGGGTATGGGGAAAACTGCATTTGCACTAAACTTAGTTCTAAATGCAGCGTTAAAAGCAAAGGCAAGCGTTGCTGTTTTTAGCTTGGAGATGTCAAAGGAACAGTTGGTTCAGAGGCTTTTATCATCTCAATCAAATGTAAATTTATCAAATATATCAAAAGCAAAAATAGCAGACAATGAGTGGAAAAAATTAATGGATGGTATGAAGGTTTTATCTAGTACAAAAATCCATATAGATGATACTCCAGGTATAAAAATGTCTGAGATAAGGTCAAAGTGTAGAAAGTTAAAGCTTGAAAAGGGATTAGATATGATAATGATAGATTATCTTCAGTTAATGGAGGGCGACGGTAAAGCTGAAAGTAGACAGCAGGAAGTCGCAAAGATATCTAGGGCATTAAAGATTCTAGCAAAGGAAATGAACTGTCCCGTAGTTGCCCTTTCACAGCTTTCTAGAAACACTGAAAGTGGAAAAGACCATACTCCTAAATTATCGGATCTTAGAGATTCTGGAGCAATAGAGCAAGATGCAGATATAGTTATGTTTATATATAGAGAAGAGTACTATGAAAAAATGGAGGCAAAGAATAAAAATCTAGCAAAGATAATAATAGCAAAAAATAGGCACGGTGAGTTGAGTAATATTGAACTTGTTTGGCTTGGAGAAATACAAAAATTCATGGATAAACATAAGGAAATCTAAATCATAAAACACTATATATAGATAATGAAGGTATCTGTTTATAAGTGAGATACATTGTTAATAAATTTTAGATTTTCAAAAATACTTTTGGCTATATATTTTGGACTAGTTTATGAATATGGTTTCAAAAAAGGTGCAAAAAACTGAGTTATTCACAGAAAATATGTTCTTTTCAACAGAAAAATGTGGATAACTCAGTTTTTATATGTTTATATATTGATTTTTAGTGTTTTCATTTTTAACATAATCCACAACTTTATCAACAAAATCTGTGGATAAGTGGTAGAAAAATTATTCATTATCTATTCTGTATCTTAAGTCATATCCATAAAACTCATAAATTTTAAAATTTCCCACTATTCTAGAGAAGATTCTCTCAGTATATACTGAAGTTAATTCTACTACATCTAGATTTGATGAAATAATAGTTTTCTTTCTAGAAATCAATCTAGAATTGATGATATTAAATAATTCTGAAATTGTAAAACTGTTTACCATCTCTGTTCCTAAGTCATCAATAATTAAAAGATCAGCTTTAAAAAGATTGTTGTAGTTTTCTTCGGATTCTGTAGAAAATGACTCAGTTCTAAATTTATATCTTTGTATGACATCCATCAAGTTAAAAGATGTTTGATAGATCACAGTGTTACCACGATTCATAATCTCCTTTGCAATGCAGCTACACAAAAAAGTTTTTCCCAAACCAGGCTTTCCCAAAAAGAGAAGATTGTTATTTTTTGAGGGATCATACTCATTAAAATAAAATATAAAATTATTTACATCTCTTAGAATATCCTTCATAAAGTTTCTTGGGCTTAGATCTCTTCCTTCAGGTACCTTATCAGAAAACAAGTTGATGTCAAACGTATCGAAGTTATCTTCAGCTAAAATCATATCCAAGTTAGACATTTTATAAGTTTCATTTAAAAGCCTTTGTTTTAAACAAGTACATCTTTCTCCATCTGCATAAAAACCAGTGTCCTTACATAGTGCACATTCAAATCTAGGTTCAAGATCTTCCTTATCAATGTTATATTTTTTTAATAATTCTTGCTTTTTATTTAAAAGATCAAGGTGTTTAATTTCCATTTTTGAAAGAAAGTCATCACTTTCGCCGTCTATAACAGCTTTGGTCATTTTTAGACCGAAGAGACTTATTTCATCGTTGATCTCTTTTATTTCAGGGAATTTATCATATATTGAATCTATTCTCTTTTCTAGTTCTAGATTAGAAAAATCTCTTTTGTTTTGATACTCACGCATAATATCATTAATTTTACTTTTATTCATTTCACCACCCCTTATTTAAAAAAACTGACGTACCCTAATAATATTTCAAATAAAAATATATTGTAAGGGAAATCAGTTTTTAAGTTATTTACTCTTGTTTATTCTTCTAATTAATGCACGATATTCATCTTCTGACATTGTATTTGACGTACCATGCTCAAAGTTATGAAACTTTGTCTTAACCTTTGCTTTTTCAGAGGTTTTTTTCGTATTATTTGTAGTTGATTTATTATTTTTTGATTCGGCAAATTTCTTTTCTTCTAAATCAACGTCTTCAACTGTCTTAATTCCAGAAGAATGCCATTTAGAAAGAATTTTATCAAAATAATTTATCGTGGGGTTTGAAACGTTTATGGACTTTGAACAAGCTTTTAAAACTAAATCTGAGCTCATATTGTACTCGTAAAACCACTTATCGATAATTTTCTTTTCCGCAGGTGTAGGGTTTCTGTAAAAACCAAGATTATTAAAAACAAGTTTGTAGTTATCATTTTTCGAAGATCTTTCACTATCAATTTTTTCAAGATCTTCTATTGATTTCACTGAATTGTCAAACCAAGATTTTAGTATCGCAACTATATAGCGTATAGATTTAATTCGTCCACTTTCTGAAACAGCTCTTTTAAAGGCTTCAACGAGCAATATAGGTGTCATTTCATATGATTTAAGTGAATTTGACAGTTCTATCTTTTCATTTGGCGTTAATATTCTACCAGCAATGCTCTCAATTTCGTTGTACATATTAATGTATTCAACTGACGATGATGTATTTACTATTTCATCAATATTGGAGTACTCTTCACTGGAAGGCTCATTTCTATCAATATAAGCTGATTTTAAGTCTAAAAACTCAACGATAAAGTCTTTATCAGATTTATGTATCTTAACCAAATTATTCTCTTCCCAGTATCTCCAAATTTCTAAAACCTCATTTTCTTCAATATTCAGTGTCTTTGAAATTGTGTTATTATTAATATTTTCAGAGTTGAATCCATTATAGAAAAAAGCGTTTCTATAACCAAAAAGATATACTCTAATTTGATTGCCTGTAGATATGGGCAAAAATCTATCGAAGAAAAGACTTGGTATGGTTATATCGTGGTATATTTCCTTTGAAACTGTTCTGAAAAACATAAATACCTCCATTCTCTTTTCATTATTATATTATTTGTGGTAGGGTTCTCCATTATTTATCCTAAAAGATCTGTAGATCTGCTCAAGGAGTATAAGCCTCATTAATTGATGTGGAAAAGTCATATCTGAAAAGGAAATTCTAAGGTTTGATAAAGTCAGAACTTTATCTGACAAACCTAAAGAACCTCCTATAATAAAATTCAAATGGCTATTTCCGCTTAGAGTTAGCTTGTTGATTTCGTCTGAAAATAACTCAGATGAAAGTTTTTTTCCATCAATAGCAAGTGCAATAGTATATGAGTTTGGTTTTATCTTAGATAAAATGCTATCTCCCTCTTTATTCTTTATTATCTCGATTTCCTTTTCACTTAAATTCTCAGGAGCTTTTTCATCGCTGACTTCTATAATCTCCAACTTGCAGTACTTTGAAAGTCTTTTTGAAAACTCATCAATCCCAAGTTTAATATATTTTTCTTTTATCCTACCAACGGATATTATGGATATTTTCAACATTTATCTTACCTCATAAAGTTTAGATATATCATCTCTCATCAACACATTAAGAGTTACATCTCTTCCAATTTTAATATCATTTTGACCTAGAATATGATTTGAAGTTTCATAGGCAAGGGCTGGAAAATTATTTTCTCTACTTAAATGTGCCAATAAAATATCCTCTGCACCATTTTTAATCAGTTCAACACAAAAAGAAGAAGCTTCCTCGTTTGACAAGTGCCCAATACTTGAAAGAACTCTCTTTTTCAAAGAGTAAGTGTATGAACCCATTAATAACATTTCTTTATCGTAATTAGACTCAAGTATGACTAACTTTGATCCTAATAGATTATTCTTAATATTTTCAGAGATATGACCTATATCGGTCGCTATTGCGATTTTTGTATCACTTTCATCGGAAATACTAAATCCTACTGGATCAGCTGCGTCATGATAAATTGAAAAAGGCTTAATTGCCATATCTCCTATTGAATACATTTTATCATTTTCAAAAATTATAATATTTTCATCCTTGACATTTCCTATTTTATCTTTGGTTGCAAGCCAAGTCTTATAGTTTATATAAATTGGCAAATTATACTTTCTAGAAAGTATACCTATACCTTTTATGTGATCGGAATGCTCATGGGTTACAAAGATTCCGTTTAATTTATCTGCATCTACTCCAATTTCGTTTAGACCACTTGTGATTCTTTTTCCGCTAAGACCCGCATCAACTAGGATATTGGTATCTTTGTAGCCTACATAATGGCAGTTTCCACTACTTCCACTGCCGATTGAACAATATTTTAGCATTGAAACCTCCTTTCATAATCTAAAATTCATATATATATTATAAATCAAATGTTAACTTATTTCACTATTTATTTATTTTTTAAGTATTATAAAAAAGGCTAGAGAAACGCCCTAGCCTTTTTTATAGGATTTCTCAAATTAGTCAATTACAGAGAAATCGTCTTTTCCAACTCCACATTCTGGACATTCCCAATCTTCAGGAATATCTTCAAAAGCTGTTCCAGGAGCAATACCTGAATCTGGATCACCTAGTTCAGGATCATAAACATATCCACATACATCACATACATACTTTTTCATTTTGAACCTCCTACATAAAATATTTATCTCTAAACACATAAAATGTGCAATTAGGACCTAAAATAATACTTATTTTAATCTTCTAAGTTATCAATACAATTTGGACAAACACCAATAAACTCTAGGTTGTGATCTGTTATTTCATATCCTGTTTCCTTAGAGATATCATCGATAAAATCCTCTACAGGACAGATGTCAACAGAAGAAATTTTTCCGCAAACCTTACATGAAATGATGTGCTGGTGTTGTTCATTTTTTAGTTGAAATGCACTGTTTCCATCAGAAAGTTGATGTCTTGTAACTATATTTGCACTTATTAGTGCATTTAAAGCTCTATAAATAGTCGATAGATTTATATTTACTTCCTTTTTTAGTAAATCATGTATTTCTTCCACTGTAAGTGGAGCATCTGTATGTCTTAAGCAATTAATCAGAGATGATCTTTTTTTCGTTGACTTTAGATTCACCGACTTTAATAGATCTTGATTTTCTTTTTTATGGTTGTCAGTTGATTTGCAGCAACACGTTTTAGTCATACTATCAATACCTCCTTAAAGTGTTAAAAAAACTATATTCTAAGTAAGATTATATCATTTTATTGAAGATGATAAAACAGTATTTTAACTTTTATAATAATCTTTTCATATACTACCCAATTACTACCCAATTTTCGAGAAAATAACACAAATAGTAGAACAATTGGAATTACAAATAATAGTTCATATTGTATTGACAAATTTTTTTTAAAAGAATATAATTTTAATAGCGATGAAAATGCAATGCTATTGCAAAGAGGAAGGGAGTGTAAAATGAATAAAATAGGAGTTAAAATATCTGCTGTTTTTTTGACAGCTGTGTTTGCATTAGTTGGATGCACAAATAAGACAGATAATGCTACTCAAGAGAGTAATGCAAGTAAAAATGGTAAGTTAAAGGTATATACAAGTTTTTATCCAATGTACGATTTTTCGAAAAAAATAGGTGGAAATAAAGTTGATGTAACAAATCTTATACCTGCAGGTACAGAGCCACATGATTGGGAGCCGACTCCACAAGATTTGGTAAATATATCAAAGTCAGATGTATTGGTATATAGTGGAGCAGGAATGGAATCTTGGATTGACAAGCTGTCAAAGAATATTGACAGCAAAAAAATAATTTTAGTAGAAGCATCAAAGGGTGTAAAACTTATAAAATCAAGTGATGAAGATAAGCACGATCACGACGATAAAGAAGACAAGCACGATCACGACGATAAAGAAGACAAGCACGATCACGACGATAAAGAAGACAAGCACGATCACGACGATAAAGA
>JBDHVM010000016.1:0-12244 GCA_039809725.1 Peptostreptococcus sp. | reverse complement strand
CAGCAGCATAAAATTCACGAAAGGAGTTCATAACTAAGAAATTAAATTTCGTGTCTTGACAAGCGTGCACATTATAAACTAAGGGATCAGGTATTTATCTTTTATCTTTTCTTTGGTTCTTTCTTTTCGTTTTTCTCTTTCTTTTTCTTTCTAAGGGAAGGGCAGAAAAGGGAAGATGAAGGAAGGGAAGGAAGGTTCAAAAAAAGAAGGATGCATATTAAGTCTCTGCAACCCTTCCCTCTGGAATAACCTTATCTGTGCCATTCTGCCTGATTTCCTGCGGTAATAACCGAGTGATTTCAAAGTGCAATCCCCGAAACGCATTTCCCAATTACTTTGATAATAAGATTCCAACATTGGAATACTCTCTTGAATTTTTATAATCAATCCTTGTTATGCATCCATAAACATCAACAGTTTGATAAGATTATAAGGTCGTAATAAAAATCAGTTGAAAATACATTGTATGTATTTTGTCAATTTGCCTTTATCCAAGCAATTATATTGTCTTTATTTAACTGTGGCTGCCCTTGTCTTCCATAGTAATGAGAAAATCTTGCTTGAATATCTTTATGAAATACAGGGTTTATTGAGGCGATTACAGATGCCTTCTCATGAAAATCTTCTTTACTTACACTATTGATTAATTGGAAATCAAGAAGTCCACCACTGAATAGTTGGCATGGCGGCAATAAATGATATCGTGCTATAGCATTATTCACATACCTGCCAAACTTTTCTTTAGCTTTTTTGGCTTCTTTCTCTTCTCCTTTTATATCTCTTTTTAAATTATCAATTGTATTGAAATCAATTTGACATAGAACAACATAATCCGACTTATCTTGTTCCATATCACAAGCAGCTGTAATTACAACAAATTTTTTCTCATCATACGAAACAATATCACCAGTAAAAGGTTTTTCTTTTATTGCTGGGCTTATATAAAATTCTAAAGCATCATAATCATCACGAGTATCTTCTCCATTAACAGTTAACATCTCATTAATCCTCGTTACCGCAAATCTAAGCATTCTTTGCTCTTGAATATCCTTTGCTAGATTTCCCCATTCAGTAACAACTCCCAACATATGCTTCTGAAAAACTTCCGTTAGCATTTCATCAATTTTACTTAAGTTGCCTAAGGCTTTCGTATATCCCGTTTTATATAAATCCATTATTTCTTTCATCAGCTCATAATTATCAACTTCGTCACGTTGATATTTTCTAAATATTGGGCTTTCATCATAGTTTTCTTCTAAAAGATGGAGATTACCAGATACTATGAAGATGGGAACTCTACAATCCTCATAGATCTTTTTCACAAGTCTGTTACCTTCATTTTGTTGAAAACCAGTTCCCCAATCTAAATCAATAATAATTGCATCTATATGCTGATTATATAAAAGTTTTGGTATTTCATCATCATTTGGTAAAATCGAACAATTGATTTCATATCCTTCATTTTCAATATTAAATTCATCAACACTTGTTTGGTACATATTTTGTAGATCTTTATCATCCTCTACAATAATTATGTATACAGTTTCTCTCGTCATTTTAGCTTTCCCCTTTTGTCTTAGGCAACTCAATTATAAATTTCGCACCTTCTGAAACATCTATCACTTTTATTTGCCCACCATTTCTATCAATTGCTTCTCCAGCAATTGATAACCCTAGTCCTGTACCCGTTCCGTTTTCTGTAATTTTCCCAGATATTCCAGGATTAAAAAGTGAATCATCATTAAGTAAATCTCTTATAATTTTAGGACCATTATTCCAGACACTAATTTCAATAGAATCCTCTGTTTCAGTTAAAGATACTTCTAATATTTTCTCTTCTTTAGCAAATTCCACCCAATAAACTGCATTTTCAATAATATTAGCTAATGCTGCTAATACATCAGCTCTCCAACCTTTAAATATAAAGTCACTTTCTATATTTACATTGAGTGTTATATGGTTCCTTTGAATTTCATTTACATAAATATCAGTAGCTGTTTGAATTGTATCCGCAAGACTAAACTCCACCATGGAACTTCTTTTTCTGGTGGCTAAAGAATCCAACCTTTTAAATAAAGCTGTAATCGTTTTTAATTGTTCTGGAGTTTCCTCAACAATTTTCATTACTCTCTCTAAATCTTTAGCGTTTCCATCCCTATTATATCTAATATATGCACGTTCTAGATTGTTTGTTTGGTTTCTTACCCATTGCAAGGGTTTTCGAACTTCGTGCATTACAACATCCATAATTTTTCCCAATGTTGCTTGACCTTGGTACATTGCAATCTGTCTTTCCAACTCGTGTGCAACTTTCAATTTATTATTAATATCTTTATCGATAAAAACATTTACCTCTTCCAGTTCTTCACTACTCACATTAGCTTTCTGCATAACAGAAATTACTTTGTTTTTTACAGCAGAGAAATCAGTCAATACTCCTATCTGGCTACTAAACACATGAGTCTTTCTGCCTTTTCCAGTCTTTTGCCTAAACGAATATCGCTTAAGTTCTACAAAGGTTAAAAGTTGGCTAATAACAGATATTAAACCGTCATAATATGCATCTTCTTTTAATCCATCTCGTGCACTTTTTTCAACTAAGTGTGACACTTCCTCGTCTTCTATTTCAATAATTCCAGAAATTTGATTCGCACCAATTTTTTGTGCTGGATTTTGTACTCTTTTTTTATCCAAAGAAAGCCAATCATTTCCATCATCACCATAAGGTCTTATTCTAAATCTATTTCTAAAGATGCTAACTCCTGAAATGTCATTTAATAAATTTTTAGCTTCATTTTTCCCTAATTTTTCTTCGCCAGAATTAAAGAGTTCATACACCAGATTTTCTATTGCTTCTGGATCTCTATCAAAAATTCTAAAATCTACATTTACAATACCAGTAAGTTTTTCTTTATCATTTAAATAGAAATTAAATTCCTTAGCATCTTCTTCAATACCAGAATTTTTATTTTGGTAAATCAAAGAGTTCGTGCCATCAGGATAAATTTTTCCTGATATTCTATAATCATAATAATCAAGTAGAGGCAATGGTTTAATTTCTATTGTTTCATTTTGAAATTTTTCCGATTTGAATTTTTTAAAGACAACAGTAATATTGAATTCATCTTTTTCCTCATCTGTTTTTGTATTACCCATAGGTGTTAGTAATTTCCGAAGTTCCTTAATAAGATATTCAATTTCACTATCGTTCCATAGATCAAGTTTTTCATCAGAACCTTCAATATAAAACAAGGTGCCGTTCTCTGCTTCCGTACCCGATATGGATATATCTATTAATACCTCGTCAAGATATTTACTCTCAACAAAGTCTTCCCAATTAATAGACAGACTAGTCTTTACATCATCTGCCACAGTTTCTAATTCTAATTTTTCACCTAATATTGCAGCCGCAAACCGCCCAATTCCTTTACGCCCTTGCATCACCCTGCCTTTAGGGCTAGTTCTGCGTTTCAGTTTATCGCTAGTAGAGGGAACAAGCCATTTATTGATGACTACGTCTTCTCTCATACCATGTCCGTCATCTTTCACAGACAACAAAAGTCTCTGATCTTCTGTAGCATCAAAAGTGATAATAACATCATTAGCATCAGCATCATAAGAGTTCTTTACTAGCTCAACTACAGCCGCATGCATATCTTTTATAATATCTTCACCTATAGTTCCAATTAACCTAGCTGAAGGTCTAAATGATTTTTGCATTGTTACACCTCTTCCAACATATTCATAATTTTATTAGCTAACCCTCTAGCCATTAATGGTGGAACTGCATTTCCTATCTGAACATACTTGGCAGCTCTTGATCCCTCAAAGTAATAACTATCTGGAAATGACTGTATACGAGCAGCTTCGCGAACAGATATTGATCTACATTGCTCAATATCTGGATGTATAAAATAATGACCATCTTTAGATATATGGGCAATCATCGTATGTGAACATCTGATATCATCAGCTACTACTTTGTATCTATCCAAGAATGCAGTAACATTTTTATGTGTTTTAAGTTCGTCTGGCAAATCAGTATATTTTACTCTAGTATGATTATCGTTCCATGCTTTAATAACTCTTTTGTATATTTCAATATCATTTTCATTATGTTTTCTACAAATATGATGTGTTAGAATATCCTTTTCGTTTCGTATTCCTGATAATCTCAGATAATCATTACTTTCAGATATATATTCATTTTTTTCTTGACCACGTTCTAAAACTGATAAATCAGAAAAGATATCAGACACTGTAACATCCATATCAATATTACAATCATCAAAATTTGGATATTCTAAAAAATACTCTTTTTTCCAACCAATTATTATTACTCTTCTTCTATTTTGAAGCACTCCAAAATCTGAAGCATTAAGAATTCTATAATCTACCGTATAACCTATACGATTAAACTCGCTTAATATTGTTTTAAAAGTTTCGCCTTTTTGAGCTGTTAATATTCCTGGTACATTTTCAAATATAAACATTTTAGGCTTATAATGCTGTAAGAACTTAACATACTGTATGTATAAAAAATTACGAGGGTCAGTAGCCATATTATTACAACTCACCGCTCGACCTACTAATGAATAGGCTTGACAAGGAGGACCACCTATAATTAAATCTAGTCCTTCTATTTCTTCTTTTTCTATAATATCGTCTATTACATTAAAAATGTCCTGTATATTATCTTCACCTATTTCCCTATTTATAACAGTTTTCAACAACCCTTCTGGCACTTTTTTATAGAGTTCATCTCTTTCCAATTGATTCTTTTGATACTTTTCATAAGCATCTAACTTTCCATTCTCTTTTAAATAATAGTAACAAGATCTTGTTCGCAAAGTGTCACAGGCATCCCTGTTCATTTCCACATGTGCTAGTGGCATGAAATTTCCGTTCATAACGAACCCTTCAGAAAGACCCCCTGCACCTGCAAACAAATCTATAAATCTAATTTTTCTATCGTTCATAGCCTTAGCTCCTATACATTATATAAACTTTATATTTTTTCGCCTGAATCCAAAATGAAATGGCGTACAAATGTACATGAAACGACAGAGGCAATTTCCTCTAAATCTTTTACAGTAAAACTTTCTCTTTTCATTTTAGCGTTAAAATTTTGGGGAGATGTACCAACTCGTCTTGCAAGTTCAGCGACACTTATATCCGAACGTACACATAGCACTTTAATTTGTTCTGAAATTGTCATTTTAATCATCCTGGTCCTATGTCAATATTTAGTACAAGTTAAAATGAGAAAATAATCCTCAGATTAACTTGCTAATTCTAATTTATCGTTATTGATTTTTTCATATAGCAATTCAAAATCATTAGGGGAGATATATCCACAATAACTATGAATTCTTTTTGTATTGTAAAAAGCTTCAATGTATTCAAATACAAGCCTATAGACCTGTTTATAGTCTCTTATTTTGAATCTGTTTATCCATTCTCTTTTGAGCAGAGAATGAAATGATTCAATACATGCATTGTCCCATGGAAATGCTTTTTTTGAATAACTCAACTGCATTTTTAATGTTGCTTTTTTGTACTCTCTAGATACATACTGACTTCCACGATCACTGTGAATTATCAGAGGCAAATCTATTTTTCGTCTTGCTTTGGCTTTATTTATGGTATCAATTACGCATGATACTTGCATTGTTTTAGAAAGTGTCCATGCAATGATTTTTCTGGAAAATAGATCCATTATGCTCGTAAGATACACAAAGCCTTCTGTTGTCCAGATATATGTTATATCGCTGCACCAAACAGCATTTGGTCTGTCTGGATTGAACTTTTCATCAAGGATATTATGAAGTTCATTACTGAAGTCTGAGTCTTTAGTTGTTGCAGTCCAAGGCTTTACCCACTGGGCTCTGATACCCATTTCTTTCATATATTTTCCGACTGTACGCTCAGCTATTACTTCGCCGAGTTTTTGTAGCTCTTTTGCAATTTTTGGTGCTCCGTAGTTTTGCTTTGAATCATCGTAGATGTCTTTGATCCTGAGCTTCACAGCTTCCTTGCGTTTTTGCATATCGGAAGGTACATGTTTAAGCCATGCAAGGTAACCAGAGCGAGAAACGCCTAAGATTTTCAGCATTCCAGAGACAGAAACCAGGCGTTTTTCCTTGTTGGCTAACTCTGTCTTTTCAGAAACTTCAAGATAAATGGCTTCTGTTATTTTCCCAGAATGCTGATGGCTTTTTTTAATACATCAAGTGCGTCCTGAGTATCACGAAGCTCACGCTTGAGTTTTGCAATTTCTTTTTCTTCATCAGAAGAAAAATTTCCAGAGCCACGGCATTCAATATTTCCAGTACTTTGCAGTTCTTTCTTCCATCTGGAAAGTGTCTGCTGGCTTATGCCTAGATTTGATGCACAACCTTGAAGACCTAAATCTTTGTGATTAAGATAATACTCGATTGCATCCAACTTGAATTGTTTATCGTAATGTTTTGCCATAATGAGTTCCTCCATAGGTTAGGTAATTTATTCTACCATGTTTTATATATTTAGGAATTTCTCATTTTGACTTGTACTATTTATATTCTAGCACCATCCCTATACTTTCTAATTAGATTTTCCCATTATTAAATATACACTTATAATTTTATATTGTCAACTTTTAAGTTCTGTTTATAAAGTTTAAAAATAAAAATAAAAAAAGCCGGTGCAGTCCGAAGACCACACCGATCAATTCATTATCTTTCTTGTCCTTTATTTTCTTTCTTTGCTAAGTCATTACTCTTATCATTCTTCTGATAATCTGTGATTGCTCCCAGAATCGACGTTTTCTTTTCTTGCTTCTCAGCCTTCTCATTCATCTGTTCACGACTCTTTAGCAGCTTTGATGACAATATACGAACATTGGAATGTTCTTTCCCATTCTCATCAACCGAGGTTCTCAGCTGACCAAATAGTTTTACAAAGTCCCCACGTTTGAAGCCTTTTGGTATTTCTCCTTTTTCTCCATATGCAGAGCAGTTTGTATAAGTTTTACTTACTGCATCAGCTTTTGAAACAACAGAGAAATTGACAACCTTAAAGGCTGTGCCATCTTTATTTTCTCTATCTACAACCTCAACTTCACCAACGACATTTCCAACAATATTCACTAAATCATCTTGATCGACTTCAATGACGTCTGACTGTTTTAATTGTCCTTGTTCTCTAAGATTTTCAATCGAATAATCAAAGTCTTCATGAAGAAGACTGGCATTATCACTTGCCATGAAGTCCTCAAACACAACATCCAAGGCTTCGTTATCATCAATTCCTTTTTCAACACTCACCAAAGCTTTTATAAAGTCCTTGTAGTTCTCATCAATCATCTGGTTAATTGTTTGTTTTGCTTCGTCAAAATTCATTTTCTATTCCTCCTGTGTGTTAAATGATTAAGAGGTAGCACATTGGCTATCTCTCTTTTTCTTGGTTCTTCTTTTCTGATTGCTCATCGTTTTTCTCGCTAGATTGATAGCTTCTAATTTGACTTAAGATTGATGTTTTTTCTTGTGAGTTTTCTAGGTCTCCAATATCTCCAACCTTGCTATCTCTAAAATCAGCATCATAACGATCAATAACCCCATCATTGTCCATATCTTTATCTAGGGGATCATACCAAGTGCCACTCTCATCGATTCTAAGCCTCATTTTAGCTTCTAGGTCTTCCTCATTGACAAATAACCATATCAGAGAAAGTCATGCTCTCGACATGGCGTTTTAGGTCTAGTAAGGCAACTTCTTCATTTCCTTGTTCCATAAAGCTACCTGAACTTATAACCTCACCATCTACTAGCTGAGACCAAGAATAACTTTCTAAATCGAGCTCATACTGGATTTCATGTCTTCCATCTTCTGATTCCGTGTAGGCAATACCCACATGCCTTAAATCAGGGTATAAGGCATCAAATTCCTCATACTTATTTTCCTCGTCATATTCCTCATTACAGAAGTCGACGATGACACGTTTCACATCTTCTAGCAGTGGCGATTCATTTACTTTTTCTTCTACTTCGCCCATATCCAAGATACGATTCAGTTCTGCAAGTCGCAGGACTTTTTCTTTTAATTCAGTTGCTTTTTCAAAAGGTTTCTCTGCCTCCACTTTAGCTGTGATTAACTGATCTTTTGTTGCTTCTAACTTATCTTGCAAAGTCTGAAGTCTTTCGCCCATCTTATCTAGGACATTATCAAACCTTTGGATATTACCATCTGCACTCACACCAAATTCTCCTTTATGTTTGGCTTTACCTTGCAAGGTAAACTTATATAGGTTATGGAAGCTATCATAAGACGCTTCTAAATCGAAATTACGGTACTTTCCGATAACTTTACTATCTCTGATACCAACAGACTTAACCGACTCTAATAAGGCTTCTCCAGCTTCTTTTTTATCTGTGTATCGATGATTATCAAGAGTCAAAAACGTAAATTTATCCTCACCTAACGCCTTTGGCTCTACTACCGCTAAGTCTTGTTTAATGCTTTCAATCAAGTTCTCAAGCCTTGCAATTTCATTTGGATAGGACTTTAGGATTTTATCCTCCAGTCGATATTGATTAGACTTGTAGTTGGCTTCAAGCATTTTCAGCTTCGTTACTTCATTATCTAGGTCCATCTTTTCTTTAATTAGAGGATTCCCTGTTGCCAGAGCTTTAATTTCTGCATAGCTTAGGCTTGATTCATCTACATCCTCTGCTACACGAACTGGAGTCTTGGAAGTCATAATCTGCGAAATAAACTTTTGCTTGTTCTCGATGGTCTGCCACAAATAGCTATCAAAGGTATTTTCAGTAACGTACCTAAAAATATTTACTTCCTTGTTTCCATTCCCTTGACGCACAATTCTTCCTGCCCTTTGTTCTAAGTCAGAGGGTCTCCAAGGAACATCTAAATCATGAAGTGCTATTAGCTTATTTTGAACATTTGTGCCAGCCCCCATCTTTTGGGTTGAACCCATTAAGACACGAACCTCACCACTTCTAACTTTGGCAAAGAGTTCATCCTTTTGTTTGTCACTATTCGCTTCGTGGATAAAGGCTATTTCTTCTTTCGGAATCCCCAGTGCAACCAATTTCTCTCGTATATCATCATAAATATTAAATTCCCCATCACCTTTCGGAGTGGACATATCCGAGAACACAAGCTGAGCCGAACGCTCGTTAGAAGTTTTATCCCAAATGGTAAAGACATTCTTCACGCATACATTTACCTTGCTATCTGGATTATCTGGTAGTAGAGGATTGATGAGCCTTTGATCTAAAGCAAGCTTCTTTCCATCACTAGTGATTTTGAGCATATTATCTTCTTCAGGTTCAACACTTCGATTTCTTACCTTGTCTGCACGTTCAGATAGACTTGCAAGGATTTCTTTCTGTTCTTCTGATGGCATAGTTTTAAGAACTTCAAACCTTGCTTCTGGTGTTGGTAAATTCAGCATATCTGCTGTTTTAATATCTGCCACTTCTTTAAACATACTCATAAGTTCTGGAAGGTTGAAGAACTTAGAAAATCTTGTCTTCACTCGATAACCTGTACCTTCTGGTGAAAGCTCAAAAGCAGAGACTGTTTCACCAAAGTTCGCCGCCCATGAATCAAAGTGTTCTAAGCCATTCTTTTTTAAATCATCGAATTGAAGGTATCTCTGCATGGTATAAAGTTCTGTCATAGAGTTTGAAACTGGTGTACCAGTGGCAAAGACGATTCCTTTTCCACCAGTCATTTCATCCATGTATCGGCATTTCATATACATATCCGAAGACTTAAAAGCTTCCGATTGACCAATACCAGCAACATTTCTCATCTTAGTATGAAGAAAGAGATTCTTATAGTTATGAGCCTCATCAATGAATAGTTTATCCACACCAAGCTCCTCAAAAGTAATTACATCGTCTTTCTTAAAATCATCAGTCAGTTTCTCCAGCCTGATTTGAAGTTTTTTCTTTGTCTTTTCTAATTGCTTGACTGTGAAGTTTTGATTCCTATCGTACTTGTACTCGTTGATATAATTGATAATTTCATCAATCTGGTCGTTAATATGTTTCTCTTGATATTCTCTACTCATGGGAATCTTTTCGAATTGTGAATGACCGATAATAACTGCATCATACTCACCAGTTGCAATGCGGCCGATTAGTCTTTTCCTTTTCTTTGGTTCAAAGTCTTTTTTGTCGGCCACCATGATATTTGCTCCAGGATAGAGCTGCATAAACTCACGCCCAATTTGCGAAGTTAGATGATTTGGCACTACAAATAAAGACTTGCTACACATACCAAGTCTCTTGCTTTCCATGGCACTCGCCACCATCTCATAGGTCTTACCAGCTCCTACAACATGAGCAAGTAAGGTGTTGCCACCATAAAGACTTCTGGCAATGGCATTACGTTGGTGTTCTCTTAAATCGATTTTTGTATTCATTCCTTCAAAGGATAGATTGCTTCCGTCATACTCGCGATTGCGAATGGAGTTGAACCGCTCATTATACATATTCTCTAAGCGATTACGCCTATCTGGTTCTTGAAAGATCCAGTTTTTAAATTCTTCTTTGAGAAGTTCTTGCTTCTGCCCAGCCAGTAATGTTTCTTTTTTATTGAGTACGGAACTTTTTGAACCATCAGGATTGATAACTTTGTCAAAGACTTTTGTTTCCTTTAGTTTCAGTGCATCTTCTATGAGCTTGTAAGCATTCACTCGGCTTGTACCAAAGGTTAATTCGGCAAGGTCATTGCCTCGATCAACGCTTTTACCTTCAACATTCCACTCACTGGTCATTGGCGAAAACTTCACCTTAATATCCCAGCGATTATATCCAGGTGTTTTTAATATCTCGAACATGAAATGCTCTACATCTTTGCTTGGAATCCATGTTGCTCCTAAACGCACATTGATATCTGAAGCAGTGAGCCTCTCAGGCATCACTTCTTCAAGTTTTTGATGTTGATGTTGAAGTGCCATATATTCTTTTTCCAGTACTTGTGCTTCTTTTTCATCAATTTCAAATCGTTCGCCTTCCCTAAAGTAAGAACGCTTCGATAAAAGCTTAGAAACATGGGATTCGTACTCTTTGATGACACCGAGCTTTTCACGAATATTTCCGCTCAAGTACTCATCTGCTGTCACGTAGTTAAAACGATACTCCGCATCATCCAGCACATTCTGGAAAGGTTTATTATTGCCAAACTGATCGAACTCTTGAATATCTAGATAGATTTCGCCATGTAGTTCTTGAATAAGTGTTTCTTTGTCCTTACCAGTCAATTCAGACATATAGTCGAAGTCAACTCGTCCTCTTTGGGAGATAGACAAAACTAAGGCTTCTAGTGATGTATCAACATGGTCAATACTTTGTGCTTTGATAATCGTTCTCTTGCTAAATATATCGCCTTTTGCTTTAAAATTTTCCTCATCATCAAGCACCTCGATTGAGGATACTAATGGGAAATTGCTATCTTCTTTTAAGGCTCTAGTATTAGATAAGGAATTCAGATAACCATGTTTTTTAGAAAAGGCATCATAGATTTCATTTAGAACAACTTGCTTGTTTTCAATGACCTCATCACTAGTTCCTTGCATCTGTGCTTCGATTACGCCTTTTAGAGCCTCTGTGACTTGTAGATAATCTCGAATTTTTTCTTTATTCTTCTCTGTCGCTTCTTTTTGAATGAGAATAGAGTTTTCTCTAAAATAGACCTTGTCATCAATGATGGTATAGGAGAAATTTTTAATATCATCTGTTGCCGGTAGCGTTACTTCTTCATCAACATCAAGTTCAATTTCTTCATAGTGGTTTTCACTTGCAATTTTCTCTACAGCGTTCTGTAGTTGAACTTTGAAATCTACTTCATTTGGGATACAAACAACCCTGTTACCAAAGGGCCCGCTTTCCTCGGTCATTTTACCTAGAATCATCTCCGGATTTTCCACAAAATACTGATTGTAGTTTAGTCCTTTCTCATCGCTTCCTAGGTGAATCCAAGGCTCATCCCGATCCCGAATGCTATCTCTTTTCTTTAGAAAGATGATATCGCTCGTTACTTCTGTGCCGGCTTGCCCTTTAAAGGTAGTATTTGGTAGTCTTATCGCTCCAATAAACTCCGCACGTGCAGCAAGATACCTTCGAACACTCTCATCTTTTTTATCAAGTGTTCCACTGGAAGTAATGAAGGCAATCACCCCACCATTTCGAACCTTGTCTAAGGTCTTGGCAAAGAAGTAGTCATGAATCAGAAA
>JBDHVM010000015.1:0-12485 GCA_039809725.1 Peptostreptococcus sp. | reverse complement strand
ATTCTGCTGTTTTATATCATTCTGCTGTTTTATATCATTCTGCTGTTTTATATCATTCTGCTGTTTTATATCATTCTGCTGTTTTATATCATTCTACAATTTTATATAAAAAATCTAGTATTCACTCATTTTTACTATAATATTGTTTTTATATAAAAAATTAGTCTAAATTTATATAGCCACTTTTTATTTTCCTATATACTGTAGATGGGTTTATTCCAACAGCTGTTGCAGCTTTTGTTATGCTACCATACTTGGAGAGAGCTTTTTTCAATATTTCTTGCTCAACGATTCTATGCGCATCATCAATATTCATAAAATCATTGATAACTATCTTGTCATCAGCAATTTCTATATTTTTATCTGAAACATCTCCCTCATCACTCAAATTCTTTATGTGACCTAATGCCAAAATTCTTTCAATTTGTTCAGAGAATATCTTTTCTTGTGCTGATAATATAACCAGTCTTTCAATTACATTTTTAAGTTCTCTAATATTGCCTTTCCAGTCATTTTTTAACAATATTTCCTCTGCCTCTTCCGAAAGCTCAACTTTTCTATTATATCTGCTATTAAAAACATCTATATAATAGTTGCTAATCGGTAAAATATCATCTTTTCTCTTTCTAAGTGGTGGTATTATAAGTGGAATAACGTTTAGCCTATAATAGAGATCTTGTCTAAATATTTTCGGATCTTTAAGCTCTTCTGTAGTTTTATTTGTCGCACTTATATATCTAACGTTAATTTTCTTTGGTTTTACTCCACCAATTCTCATTATTGCATTTTCTTGAATAACTCTTAAGAATTTTTTCTGAGTTTCAATAGGTAGTTCTCCTATCTCATCTAAAAATAGTGTCCCACCATCTGCCGACTCAATCAGTCCAATCTTTCCTTCCTTATTTGCACCTGTAAAAGCACCCTTTTCATATCCAAATAATTCAGATTCAATCAATTCTGCAGGAATAGATGCACAGTTTATAGCAACAAAATTCTTATTTCTTCTAGTACTTTGATTCCAAATACTTCTCGCAATTATTTCCTTACCGACACCAGATTCCCCAATAATAAATACTGAAGCATCTGAAGGCGCTACTCTTGAAATAATCGCTTTTATTTTTTCAATTTCCTCACTTGAGCTTATATATTCGATTGCCAAATCATTTTTATCACTAGAAGTCTTTGCCAAGTTTATTACCCTCGATACATCTCTACCAGTAAGAACTCCACCTTTTAATCTGCCATTTGAACTAGTAATTGGAATTGCAGTATATGAGATCACCTTCCCATCAGGATATGTTATATCTCTATATACTTTTTGCTTTGTATTTATCATCTCAGTTATTATTGGATTTTCTACCTTACCTTCTTTTACAAGTTGTGTAATATTTTTTCCAATGACCTCTTTTCTATTAAAAGGAAGAAGTTGATCGCATATGCTATTCATTCTCTGAATAACTCCATCCTGATCAAAAATAACCACAACTTCATCAATATGTTCTATCAAATTCGAAATAATTCTCTCAGAAGTAAATGTCCTTTGAAATACATAGAGCATACACTCTGTATTATTACAAAACTTTATTTGGTATTCATAACCTGTCAGAGGAGTTCCTTCAACAACAAATTTCTTCATACCGCCTTCTTCAGTATTACATTTTTTAAATTTTATTTCATCCAAACTTTTTAGTTCATCAATATCTAAATGTTGATAAATATATTTTAGATGAAAGTTTCTACAGAGTATGATTCCCTCTTTTGATGCAATAAAAGCAGGAGTATCAATATTCATAATCATATTCCTTAACATCGGTAAATCCATAATAGCACCCCTTTCACAACGTATGTGAATCAAATGTTAATAATCTAACCCAGAATACTTCAATTTATCTATTAAATTAACATAAGGCGATGAAATATCACATCGCCTATGCTCTTTTTTAAATTATTATCTTCCACAACAGTTTTTGTATTTTTTACCACTTCCACATGGACAAGGTTCGTTTCTTCCCACTCTTGGTTCTTCTGAAGCTCCAGTTACTGAACCAAAGTTGTCCCCTTCTGTATCAGGAGATTCTAGTGAATCGACATCCACAACAGCCTTTCTTTCAACTGGTACTTCAACCTGAATGTTAAATAAATATGCAACAGTATCCTCTCTAATCAACTTGTTCATATCATCAAACATTTCAAAACCTTCCATCTTGTATGCAATAACTGGGTCAATTTGTCCAATTGCTCTTAGACCAATACCTTGACGAAGCTGATCCATAGCATCAATATGATCTATCCAGTGGTTATCAACAGCTTGAAGAAGTATTATTCTCTCAACTTCTCTCATTCTATCAGATCCTATAAACTCTTCTTTTTCTGTATAAAGCCCTAAAACTTTATCATACGTTGCTTCTATCGCCTCTGATGAGCTTATTGTAGAAAAATCTATATCGTCAATAGTTCCACCTGGAAGGAACTTTCTATACATATGAGATCTGTACATTTCATGATCTAGTATATCTTTTTCATCTGTGTAAAGATTTACGGAATCGATAATTACCTCTCTCATCATACTTTCAATCTGTTCTTGAAGGTTTTCACCAGATAAAACTCTTCTTCTTTCCTTGTATATAATCTCTCTTTGTTTGTTCATAACATCATCATATTCAAGGACGTGCTTTCTGATACCAAAGTTCTTTCCTTCGACCTTCTTCTGAGCGTTTTCAATCGACTTAGTCAACATTCTATGTTCAATAGGTGTCTCATCATCCATTCCTAATCTTCCTAATATTCCTTGAACCTTTTCACTTCCGAAAAGTCTCATCAAGTCATCATCTAGCCCAATATAGAATCTTGATGCTCCTGGATCTCCCTGACGACCAGCACGACCTCTAAGCTGATTATCTATTCTACGAGATTCGTGTCTTTCAGTACCTAAGATACAAAGACCGCCCGCCTTAATAACCTCTTCTTGCTCAGCATCTGTCTGCTTCTTAAAATCCTCATAAAGCTTTTTATATGTTTTTCTTGCTGCATCATACTCTTCATTTTCCTCAACACCCGCAATTTCATTTGCTGAGTTTACTCTATTTATCATCTCATCAGTGAAGTTTAATCTCTTCATTTCTCTAAGAGCCATAAACGAAGGATTTCCTCCAAGAAGAATATCTGTACCTCTACCAGCCATATTCGTAGCAATAGTAACTGCACCTAATCTACCAGCCTGAGCAATTATCTCAGCCTCTTTTTCATGGAATTTCGCATTTAATACCTCATGCTTAACACCGTATTCCGTCAAAATACCTGATAATAATTCAGATTTTTCAATAGAAACAGTACCAACAAGTACTGGCTGATTTACCTTATTTCTCTCTATAATATCCTTGGCAACTGCAACAAATTTTGCTAATTGATTTGAATAAACAGAATCAGGAAGATCTGTTCTAATCAAAGGGTTGTTTGTAGGTACCTGGAATACGTCCATTTTGTATATTGATTTGAACTCTTCTTCTTCAGTCTTTGCAGTACCTGTCATACCTGAAAGCTTTCCATACATTCTAAAGTAGTTCTGGAATGTAATAGTAGCAAGCGTCTTTGACTCTCTTTGGATAGTAAGATTTTCCTTGGCCTCAATAGCTTGATGAAGACCATCTGAATATCTTCTACCAAACATCAATCTACCTGTAAATTCGTCAACTATAATAATCTCATCATCTTTTGCAACATAATCAACGTCCCTTTTCATAATCGTATGTGCTTTAAGAGCTTGATTTATGTGGTGATAAAGTTCAGTATGTTCCATCATAGTAATATTCTCAACATTGAAATATACTTCTGCCTTTTGTATACCTGTCTCAGTAAGTGCAACTGCCTTATCCTTCTCCTCTTTTTCATAGTCATCTTCTTCAAGAGTAAGTACAAATACGTTCGCATCTGAATAAAGGTGAGTAGACTTGTCTCCAGGTCCAGAAATAATAAGCGGTGTTCTAGCTTCATCGACAAGAATTGAATCGACTTCATCGACAATCGCATAGTTTAAACCTCTTTGAACCATCTGTTCTTCATGGATAACCATATTATCCTTCAAGTAATCAAATCCATACTCGTTGTTTGTTCCGTATGTAATATCGCACTGATATTGTTCTTTTCTAAGTACAGCCGACTGACCATGTACAATAACACCAACTGTAAGTCCCAAAAACTCATAAATCTTTGCCATTTGATCACGGTCACGCTTTGCCAAGTAGTCATTCACTGTAACAACGTGTACACCCTTACCTTCAAGCGCATTCAAATAAACTGGACAAGTGGCAACAAGTGTCTTACCTTCACCAGTTTTCATCTCCGCTATACGCCCTTGATGTAGCACCATACCACCTATAAGCTGAACTCTAAAGTGCCTCATACCCAATATTCTTGTAGAAACTTCCCTTACAACAGCAAAAGCATCTACTAAAATATCATCTAGAGTCTCTCCATTTTTTAATCTTTCTTTGAATTTTGGCGTCATCGCCTTAAGCTCATCGTCGGACATCTTTGCGTACTGATCCCCTACGTTATCTATCTGATCTACAATCTTGTTAAATTGCTTTAAATCTTTCTTATCTGCCATGTTAAATAGGCTATCTAAAAAACTCATTCACGTCTCTCCTTAAAAAATTCTATAAAATTGTTCGTACATAATTTATTTTAACATATAAACAAGAATTTTAATATAGTTATCACAGTATAAGTAGTTATTTTCTGTTGTGTTACAATTGATGTGAGATAAAAAGAAAAAAGTCTAGCAAAGATGGGCGATTTAAACTCCAGTATGGTACGATTAAAATCTGAAAATACAATGATGTTAATATCAAATGCAAAAAACTCCCCACTAATTTCTCAGTAGAGAGTTTTCTAAATATTTAGCTGACCTGATCTTTGACCCCACACTCGCCTGCTGGAACTTTCGCTTTGGGGTTACCGCACTACTAATCCTCTCGATTTTCTCGGCAGGACTTACTTCTAAGCCGCGCCATGCTCACGCTTATATTTTTATAAATCGCTTACGTGGATCCCTTTGCCCGCGACTGGCTTGGACTTGCAACCACAGACCTAAATACCTTTATTAGTTTATATTCATCTTGTCTAAATGTCAATCTTTTTCTCAAATTTATTTTAAAGTTAAATTTATATTTCTACAGGCTTTACATACTTCCCGGTCAGGAATGTGAGTGAAGTTACGTTTTCTGCACCCGCTATTTTCAGAACCTTTGCTATTTCATCAATAGTCGCTCCAGAAGTAAATATATCATCGACTACAAGTATTTTTCTACCTTCTACACATTCTTTTTTATCTTCTAAAATTTCAAATGCATTTTTCAGTTCCCTTTTTCTATCATCATATCCTAAAAGGTGCATCTTTTTTGTATTTTTTGTTCTCCTTAACATTCCAATACTCTGTATAGACACTTTTTCAGATAGGTACTCCGCTATTTTTTTCGATTGATTGAATCCTCTTTCTTTTTCCCTTTTTCTCCCAAGTGGAACGTAGGTTATAAAGTCAAAATCCTTAAGTTCCTCTTCATACTCATTTTTTATCTGATCATACATTATCTCAGATACCGTTTTTGCTATATATGTTTTTGATGAGTATTTTAGCTTAAACACAAGCTCTTTTGATATATTCCCATATTCTACAAAAGAAATATTTCTGTCAAACAAAAACTTTTTTCCACTGCAAAACCCACAATCAAAACTATTTTCTTCTAATGCAAGATTAATAATCGGCTTTCCACAAACTTCACACGGTTTATTTATTATTATCATATTTTCGTAGCAAAATCTACACAACCCATACTTATTTTTTCTGCTAATGGGCATATCACATACTGTGCAATTTAAATTCTGTGGAAATACTATTCTCATCACTAAACCTAATATCTTGTTCAAGTCACGACCTCCTTTAGTAGATGAGGCTTTTATGGAGTTTTTTAGTCGATTATGTTATTTAGCCTGAATGTTGAAAGCTTGTATCCTAAGTTTGAATATCTATCGTTGTTTATTTTATTTGAAATCATGTAATCCATATACTTTTTCATACCAACGACTACCACTAGTTTTTTTGCTCTTGTAACCGCTGTGTATAGAAGGTTTCTTGAAAGGAAAGACGGTGGTCCCCAAGTCATCGGTATTATAACGACTGGAAATTCACTACCCTGACTCTTGTGGACAGTTGTACAGAAGCAATGTTCCAATTCTTCCAACTCATCAAATTTATACTTAAATATTTTGTACTCGTCAAATATCACATACAGCGTGTTGTTGTTTTTATCTATGTGATATACATATCCTATATCTCCGTTATAAATTCCATCCCCATAGTCTGTTCCTTTTTCATTTTCCCACTTTTTAGAGTAATTGTTTTTTATTTGCATCACTTTATCACCAACTCTAAAGATCCTCTTCATCAACTTCACTTGCATTCTGTCATAAACCTCTGGATTCAATACTTTTTGAAGTTCTATATTTAGATTGTTAACCCCTGCAATCCCCTTTCTCATTGGAGATAATATTTGTATTTCTTTCAGTGAGTCCACTTTATAAAATGATTCAAGTCTTCCACCTACAAGACTCTTTACCTCTTCTACAATTTCCTCTTCACTATCTTTGTTAATAAAGAAAAAATCACTGCCTTTTCTATTCGCTACAATATCTAATCCTTGGTTGATTCTATGTGCATTTACGATTATATCACTTTCCTGAGCTTGCCTGAATATTTCTGTCAACCTAATCGTAGTTACAATACCTGAAGATATTATATCAGCCAGCACGTTCCCAGCACCTACAGATGGTAGCTGGTCTGCATCTCCAACCAGTATTAGCCTTGTTTTCTTGGCAATCGCCTTTAGCAAGCTATCCATCAAGAAAATATCAATCATCGATGCTTCATCGACTATTACAACATCTGCGTCAATTGGTTCTTCTTGATTTTTTGCAAAATACATAAAGTCCTCATTATCAAACGACATCTCCAACAATCTGTGTATTGTCTTTGCCTCATCACCTGTCGTTTCTGTCATTCTTTTGGCAGCTCTACCTGTTGGAGCAGCGAGCATAACTTTTTTATTGCATACTTTAAATAAGTTTATTATTGTATTTATTGTCGTTGTCTTTCCTGTACCAGGTCCCCCTGTTAACACCATTATTCCATTTTCAAACGCTGCTTTTACTGCCATTTTTTGTTCACTTGCCAGTTCAATATTTTCTTGGTTCTCAAAGCTTGCAATTTCGTCGTCTATATCTATTAACACATCTTTATGCTCTGAGTTTACAAATCTAATAATATCTATGGCTACATCAACTTCTGCTCTATGATATTTTGCTAAATATACTATTACATAATCTCCATACTTTTCCAATATTATCTTTCTCTCCAAGGCTAATTCAAAAATGTACTCATCTATCAAGTCCACATCTATCTCTAGAAGATTGGCAGATTCTCTCCTTAGTATTTCTTCTGGTAAAAATGTGTGTCCACTCGATATGGAACTTTTCAAAATATGCATTATTCCTTGTTGTATTCTGAATTCTGAGTCTTTTTCTAGTCCAACATGTCTAGCAATTTCATCAGCTGTTTTAAATCCTATTCCAACTACCACATCAATCAGTGCGTAAGGATTATTTTTAATTACTTCTAGCGACCCATCTCCGTATTTTTTGTATATTTTTATACTCATATTCGGAGTTATTCCAAATTCAGACAATGCTATTATCACATTTTTTATTCCCATATTCTCATTGAAGCTTTCTATTATTGGCTTTAACTTTCTTTTTCCTATACCTTCAATTCTCAACAATTCCTCAGGTCTGTTTTGAAGGACGTCCAAAGTGCTTATTCCAAATTCATCAGTTATTCTTTTTGCAAGTTTTTCTCCGACACCTGTTATTACTCCTGATGACAAAAAGCTTATTATACCGCTTATAGATGTTGGCATCACCATCTTAAAAGCTTTAACACTAATTTGCTTTCCATAGGATTCATGAAAAATCCAACTTCCTTCCACCTCTATATTTTCACCACTTGTAAGACCTGGCATACACCCTGTAATGACTTCAATATCCTCTTCAATTTTTAATTTTGCAACAGTGTATCCGTTTGAGTCGTTGCTGAACAGAATATCTACAACCGTTCCTTCAAATTTCTCCATAAATTTGCCTCCTGATGTATTATAGCCAAATCCCCAAAATATTGTGCTAACATTTATTATTTAGGAATACTATTTTTTATATTTTGCTGTTTTTTTCATTTCTCTACCTTTTAGTTATTTTCATGACCGAAAAGTGTTCCAAGCTCGGCTTTATTAAGATTTGTACCTATCAATATCAACTTTGATTCTTCCATTGGATCAATCTTCGTAAGCGTGTACTTTTTGTCCACTATATCCATTTTAGACCACACACCTTCTATTTTCAAGAATCCTTTTGCACGTATTACATTCCCAAAACTCCCCCTCATCACTGCGCTCATATAGCTTTCAAATTTCCACAAACTTTCAAATGAAATGCCTTTAAATCCTATATTTTCAATATTTGGAGTCGCAACCTCATTAACTACGAAATGTTTGCTACTATCCCACGAATCATTCACTATATTACTAAACCAACTGTCGCTATATGACGAGAAGTCATCACTGAATATTTTTGCATTTTTATTAATATGATGTACCTTGTTTTTCGCTTCAATAATTTCACTTTCAGTCATTGAATCAGTCTTTGATAGTACTATAGTGTTTGTGCTTTTTATTTGATCAATAAATATTTCTCCAAATTCATCTACATATCTATCTATACACGCAGGATCTACTATTGTTACAGGATTAATTATTTTTATTCTCTCATACTCTACTTTTTTTATATTCTCCATTACTGAACTCAATAGACCCACTCCAGTTGGCTCTACAATTAATATATCTGGATCCATTGTATTCGATATAGTCATAACTGAATTTGCAAAATTTGATTCCATAGAACAACAAATACAACCTTCAGTTAACTCCCAAATATTTACATCTTCTTTCTTCAACAAATCACCATCAATACCCACTTCACCATATTCATTTTCTAACACTACTATATTCTGTTCTATTTTTTCAGATAGTTTTTCAATGAAGGTTGTTTTTCCTGCCCCCAAAAAACCTGACACTACAAGTATTTTCATGTTCCACCTCAAATTTTTCCTTTATTCTATATTTTTTATAACTTATTTTACACAACTTCTTTGTACAATCTTATTTTATCCTTTTTTATATTATTTATTAGAATTACTTTTTTATTTATCGGTCATTTTTCAACACGTTGTAAAATCAATATAACGATTAATCATATAAATGTACTTAAATTAAAATGACCCGTGTATCACGGGCCATTTTAATACATTGACCTACATTTTGTTTCTATTCACTACAAGTCAATTATATAATAAAAATTATTTTATGTCTATTTTCCAAACTTTAATACATACTTACATTTTGATTTAAAATACATATTTTTAGGTAACTAGATATATCTTGTTTCCCTAAATACAATGTCAAATTAGAGTACATATTTTGATTTAAACTATTTTAGTTATTTCTGCACTCTTACTACTGGTTTAATCAAATCTTTAGGTTTGTCTTTCATAAGCATCAATGCTTCTTCAACATGTTCAAATCCCTCAAATCTATGAGTGATTAGTTTAGATAGATCAAGTTTTCCACAAGCTACTAGTTTTCCTAGTTTTTCCATTCTTAGTCTACCACCAGGCATCAATCCACCTTGAATTTGCTTATGCCCCATTCCTACACCCCATTCAGCTCTAGGTATCTTCACATAGTCTCCAGCCCCAAGATAATTTACGTTACCTATCTTTCCACCTGGTTTTAAGCATTCTACAGCTTCGGCAAATGTGTCGACAGTTCCACCAGCTATTATTACTTTGTCTACACCTTTTCCATCTGTCATTTTAAGAACTTGTTCGGCGATTGGTCCATTTTTATAGTTTACAAACTCTGTAGCACCATAGAATTTTGCTGCTTCAACACAAACTGGTCTCGTACCAACTGCTATTATTCTTGATGCTCCTCTTAAATTCGCACCTGCAACAGCCATCAATCCAACAGGCCCAATACCAATTACTAAAACTTCATCACCATATTGTACATCTGCCAATTCTGCACCATGAAATCCTGTAGGAACCATATCTGACAACATACAAGCTTCTTCTGGTTCAATTCCTTCAGGCAATAACGCAAGATTTCCATCAGGATCGTTTACATGAAATAATTCACCAAAAACTCCATCTTTAAAATTTGAGAACTTCCACCCTGCAAGCATACCACCTGAATGCATTGAGTATCCACCCTGTGCTTCTAAAGAGTTCCAATCCGGAGTGATCGCTGGCACTAAAACTCTGTCTCCAGGTTTGAAGTCCTTAACCAATTCTCCTACTTCTACAATTTCTCCACAACACTCATGCCCTAGTATCATATCATGTCTTTCTCCGACTGCACCTTCCCATACAGTATGTATATCAGAAGTACACGGAGCTAAAGCGATTGGTTTTACAATAGCATCCAGTGGACCACACTTAGGACCTTCTTTTTCTATCCAGCCTACCTTACCAATTTCCAACATTGCGAAACCTTTCATAATAAATACCTCCCTTGTTTTTTAATATTACTTTTTAATATACTTTTTTATAAAAACGTTCTCATTTATTCTAATACCACTATTTTTTGAAAATAAACAATATTCATCGTTTTATTATAAAATTACTTATTTTCATATTTTTTGTTAATCTACATAAATGAAAAACATAAAAGTAAGTAGGTCATTTATTATGTTTGGTGTTTTTTAATTTATGTGTTATAATCTTTAGTAAGAAATTATCAAATATTTTTTAGATTTTTGAATAATTTCAATTTTTTATATGAGGAGGTATTATTTATGAACGAAAAGAAGAAATTTTTAACGCCAATTAGTATTGGTGTGGCTACAGTTTGGTTTTCTACACACTGTGGAGCTGGATTTGCTTCTGGTACTCAGGAGTTACAGTATTTTTCCAACCACGGTTGGTTCGGTGTTTTCATGCCGATCATCACATTTATTATCATCGCTGTAACTTACTATGTTGGTCTTGAAACTGCAAGACAGACGGATAAGTGGAGTTATGACTCTTGGTCTAAAGAAGCTTATGGAAAATATTCAAAAGTCCTTAGTCCCGCTATGGATGTAAGTGTTGTTATTACTACAATTGCAGCTACAGCAGCCACTATTGCTGCGGGGGGATTATTGGTAAATCAGTATCTTAAACTTCCTGTTTTTCTAGGCTCAATCCTTATGTTTGTGATCATTACACTACTTTGTGTATTTGGTGAAAAAGTTGTTAGAAAAAACGCCGTTATTATGACTTCAGCAATTTTAATCATTATTTCTATTATATTGGTTGTCGGTCTAATAAAGTTTGCACCACAGATCAGTAAGCTAATGTCAGAAGGATATGTAAATCCAAGTGCTTCGAAATGGAGTATTGCAGACAGCAAAGAAACTGTAAAAGGTAATATTGGAAATGCACTTTTATGGGCTCTTACTTACGCTGGCTTCCAGATAAGTGCAATTGGAGGTATCACATCTTCTTTCAAAGGCGGACAGTTTAAGGAAGAGGCAAAAGGTGGAATAATTCTTGGTTGTGTACTTAACCTTGTTATGTTAGTTGGTATTTGTCTATTGATATTCTCAGGTATGCCAGATATTTACCTAAACGAAGCAGCAAGAAGTTTACCAACTGTATATGTTGTTAAGCAACTTAACATTCCTTTCCTTTCAGTTTTATATCCTGTGCTACTGTTCCTAGCTCTTATCACTACAGCAGTAGGTTTTATTTTCGGAATGGTACAAAGAATAGACCCTTATGTTCTAAAAGATATGAAGAGTCCTTTGATGAGAAAAGTAATCATCAGTTTAGTTTGCCTAACAGTTTGCTATGCTGTGTCAAATCTAGGATTGATGTGGGTTGTAAAAGAAGCTTACAGATATATTGGAATATTCAACTGGATCTTCTTGATTATCCCTCTATGGGTAATTGGTTTTAAAAACATTAAAAAAAGAGATCTTGAAAAACTTAACGCATAATACCGCAAAACAGAAGTTCTTGAAAAACTTAGTGCATAATACTGCAAAGCAGAAGTTCTTGAAAACTTAGTGCATTATTTTATCAACAAAGGCTATACTCATGTGAGTATAGCCTTTATTTACTTTAGGTTAATTTTTATTAATTTTATTTTTTCAATCCCATTATTTTTATAACAAGACAAATCTCAAGGTATTTTTAGCTTTAGCTAAAAATCTACATGAGCGTTTCAACGAGGCGAGTCATCTTCACCGAGTTATAACAAGACAAATCTCAAGGTATTTTTAGCTTTAGTTAAAACTCTACATAAGCGTTTCAACGAGGCTGAACTTTGCCGAGTTAT
>JBDHVM010000014.1:0-12667 GCA_039809725.1 Peptostreptococcus sp. | reverse complement strand
TTTTTTGTCGCACAAAATCTAGAGTTGACAATTTAGATCTAAAACTCTCACAAAAGGGATATAGCTGCGAAAAAATCCACAGTGATATTAGTCAGTCTAAACGTGAAAAAATAATGAAAGATTTTAGAAATATAAAGATTCAATTCTTAATTTCTACAGATTTATCATCAAGGGGACTTGATATTGAAGGCGTTACACATATTTATAACTATGATTTCCCAGAAAATACCGAGGATTATATTCACAGAATAGGGAGAACAGGTAGAATAGGAAAAGAAGGTAAGGCCTGTTCGTTTATAACTGATAAAAATATTGACGTCTACGAGGATTTGAAAAAACTATTTCAAATATCTTAATTATGAGACCGCCAAAATAATTATATTAAATTAAAATACCCCGACAAAAATTTTTGTCGGGGTATTTCTATATATTTCCATATATTTATAAAACTATTTTTTACGCTTCAGCAGCCCATAGTCCATGTAAGTTACAATACTCGTATGCAACAACAGCCTTATCATCATCAGCTAGTGTAAATACTGCTTCTGGCTTTCCATCATATGGAAGGTCCACTCTCTGTACAGTCTTTTCAGTAACTAAAACTATAAATGCTATATGATGCTTTTCTGTCATAGGATGTTCAACGCTTCCAACCTTCACTGTAACTTTGTTTCCGTCTACTTCTATCACAGGAACGTGCTTTTCACCAGCAGCATCAGTAGTATTCACAGTTAAAAGTTGCATTTCTTCACCACAACATACAAGTGTTCCACCGCCATTTACAACCTTCTCAACTACATTTCCACAAAGATCACATTTGTAAAATTCTAATTGCTTTGCCATATCATTACCTCCTAAATTATTTTATTCATTCTCGCTACACTTATCACAAATACCTCTTAAAACAATAAATCTAGATTTAATCTTAATACCTTTGTCTATCAGCGGATTTTCTATATATTCGATACTACTATTATCTATATCAATTATTTTATTGCACTTTTCGCATATAAAATGATGATGTTCATTTAGATTAGCATCAAATCTAATCGGATCCCCAGGTATAGCAATTTTACTAATATATCCATTTTCCTCTAACTGAGTCAAATTTCTATATACTGTACCCAAACTCAAATTCGGGTTATCTTTTTTTAAACTATCATAAATATTATCGGCAGTAGGGTGCTCTATACTATTTTGTACTTCTCTTAAAATCATCTCTCTTTGTCTAGAAAATTTCATTGTCACACCCTCTTTCGTCAAAATATTTCTTATTTCCAGCTTTCATCCTTTACCTTGAAGTATGCTTGAGGATGTTTACATACAGGACATAATTTTGGAGCTTTTTTAGATACGTGAATATGTCCACAGTTTATACAATGCCAAACAACTACTTCGTCTTTTTCAAATACCTTACCATCTTTTAAATTCTGAAGTAAAGTTCTATATCTTTCTTCATGAGTCTTTTCTATCGCAGCTACGCCTTCAAACATTCTTGCTAATTCAGTAAATCCTTCTTCCTTAGCATCCTTAGCAAATCCAGCATACATATCAGTCCACTCGTAGTATTCACCTTCAGCTGCATCTAACAAGTTTTCTTCAGTTGATGGAACTTCCCCACCATGTAGTGCCTTAAACCAAAGTTTAGCATGTTCCTTTTCATTATCAGCAGTTTCAGTAAATATGTTTGATATTTGAACATATCCTTCCTTCTTAGCCTGAGATGCATAGTAGCTATACTTATTTCTTGCCATAGATTCTCCAGCAAAACCTTCTTGTAAATTCTTTTCCGTTTTTGTTCCCTTTAATTCAATAGTCATATTAATATCCTCCTCTTATTTATTAAAACAATAACTATTACTATTACTGTTATTATCAATTATACTCTCAATTGGCATCCAAGTCAAGAGTTTAAAAAATATTTTTTTGTTGATTTCAACATTTAATAACCGTTATCAACAAAATATATTCTCAATTAATATTTTAATTTCCTACACTAAAAATATACCCTACTTATTTTTCATTAAACATAATTCAAATAAAAAAACAGTGATAATAACTTCCTTTTCTGTAAAACAGATTTGGATTTTATCATCACTGTATAGTTCATTATTCAATTAAAACCTGATATATTTTTACACAAATACGCTTAGCAATCTTGTATGTTTATTATTCAGGTATTACAGTTATTGCACACTTTGCATGTTTTAAAACGTATGAAGTACAAGATCCTACCATTCTAGTAATACCTTTTTTAGTAGATCTTGTCATGATAATCAAATCGCTCTTGTCCTCATCAGCTTTTTTTACTATTTCATCACCTGCATAACCAAATGTGAAATAAAGATCAACATCATAACCTTCCATAAATTTTCTAGACTTCTCCAGTAGTTCTTTTCCAAACTTTTCAGAATTTTTTATTTCATCACTCATTGATATACCATCGATAAATACTAACTCTTTTACGTTGATAATATCCAGTTTCACCTGATTTGGAGCATACATTTCCCTAATAAAATCAAGTGAGTGCATACTTCTTTCAGTTCCATCAATTGGTACAAGTATTCTTTTAATTCCCATAAATAACTCCTCCTTCACTAGAAAGCTCTAACTACCTACATAGTTTATTTAATATCATTATATAACTAATATTGTAAACAGTCAATTTATTTAATGTTTTGGTCAGATAATATTATACAGTTTTTGTATCTTTATATTTTTCAGCACCTACAAATTTACCTATAAATCCAACTATCAATGTCGGCACAACCCAGTTAAACCCAAGCGAAGCAAGTGGTAATGAATTTACGAAACTGAAAATTGGCACCTTTGGAATCGCAACAGTCATTGCACTTATAACAACAGACATCGCAACTGAAAACTTGTAAATATTGTCATTTTTAATTTTGTCTTTTACAAATGCAAGGAAAATTAGTACAATTGTCGGTGGATATACTATCGCAAGGATAGGATTCGCAACCTTTACTAATCCATTTACACCTAATGTAGCTGCTGCAGTAGCAAATATACAAACGAATAGCACACACTTTTCGTAACTAAATTTGTGTTTGCTTAACATAGAAAGGTATTCTGCAGTCGCAGATGTTAATCCTATAGATGTAGTCAAACAAGCAAGTGAAACCGCCAATGCCAAAATAACCTTACCAGTGTTTCCTAACAATAAATGAGTAATATTCACTATTACTTGTGCTTTTTGTGCGTCTACTCCATATACTGAAGACACTGTTGCTCCCAGATAAGTCAGACCTCCATAAATCAAACCTAAACCTACACAAGCTATTGCACCAGCCTTAACTAATACCTTTACCTGTTCTTTTCTATCAGTATATCCTTTGTTCATTAATGTAAGTATCAATACCGATCCTACAGCGATAGGAACAAATCCATCTGCCGTCTGATATCCATCAAAAATACCCCTTTGAAAAACGTTATCAATCATAGGTTTGGAAACCGGTACCCCTAGAGGCGAAATAACACCCTTTATAATAATTATAGACAGTGCCACAATCAAAAACGGAGTCAACACTTGCCCAACTATATCTATAACCCTTGACGGTCTAACAGTTAAAACAAACGTTAAAGCAAAAAATATCACTACAACAACCACTAGTGGAACACCAGTTCCAACTATAGGTGATATACCCATTTCATAAGTTGTTGCTCCTGTCCTTGGTATTATCAACAAAGGACCAACACACATAATATCAGCAAAACTTAAAATTATTGCTGGCACTTTTCCGATTCTTCCAAATAATTCCATTATCTGTCCCTGACACAAAGCTATTGCTATTACAGCTAATAATGCCAATCCTGCGTCTGCAAACGTAAACCCAGCAAACCCAATTAACCACTGGGGACCAGAAATTATCCCAAGATACGGTGGAAAAATAAGATTCCCCGCTCCAAAAAACATTGCGAATAATGCAAAGCCAAAGGTTAATACATCCTTCACGTTGCCTTTCTTATTCATAATTAAATTTCTCCCTTCTTTTTTACTTAAGCCATTTTCTCTGTAAAAGCAAAAGTATGATTTATTTAATAACTTACTTTACTATTATAATTTTAAAAAATAAAGCTGTCAAGGGCATTTTAATGATTATACTTTTATTTGTTATGAAATTAATTAGTATTTATTATTAGTATTTTATTTTTTTATAATTGGTTGATTATTCAAAAAGCTTTACTTTATTAATAAATATCACTCATTTTTTATAAAATAACTTATTTTCATATATTCATTTAATTAAATATGCTAAAAAAACTTAATACACGCTTTTTTAGATAAAAATACTTAAATAACGCTTTACAATGCTTTATGGATTGTATACAAGAAAAATCAAAAAAAACATTTTCATAGATTGTAAAATAGTTAACTACCTTATATAAGGTAAAATACAAACAAATATCCATTTTATATATCTTTTCAATTATACTAATATAAAAAGCATTCGATTAAAAAGTCATCGAATGCTTAATATTTATATAATTTATACTATTTATTAATTAATATCTTGAATTATACTTGGTTCTGACTCACTAGTAGAAGAATTTTTAGAACTTGATGTCGTGCTAGATGAGTTGTTAGAGCTAGATGAAGTAGTGTTAGAATCACTAGAAGATCCTCCTACTTTACTCACTCCCCAAATCTTTCTAAGCTCATTTTTTAATTCGTCAAATGTCCAGTGCTTATTGGTATTAACTATACTATTTGGATCATTAATCAAGAAATCTCCATTTTTATCATAACCCTTGATTACGATTATGTGTCCTCTTTCAGTAAAAATCCCAGGTTTTACGCTAGCTATAAGAATCTGTCCATTATCAAGAGCTCTTTTCATTTTAGCTTCTACTGGAACAACGTCCTTTGACTCAAGCCCGTATTTAGCAAGACCCTTTTCAAATAGACTCCAACTTGTAAAGTTCTCATTTGATATATATCCATTTTCCTGACTGTATTTAGCTACGTCATATGGATTAATTCCCGATCCCGAATCAAAGCTTCTTATGACCATTGCAAGAGAAGTCGGCCCACATCCAGAAAGTCCTAACATTTCTTTACCATAATCTCTATATCCCCATCTTCTATCCCACTGTAAGAATAATGGTACATTTCCGTCAACATAGTAACTAGAACTAATATTGCTAGAAAGTTTTCTTGCATTATATCTTTCCTTATCCTTAAAACTATACACATAGTCCACTGTTTCTGGATTTCTAATAAGTAAAGATATTAAAGACTGTGGATAAGTTTTTATATTCTTAATAATATAATCAACCCTATCAGCTTCTACTGAATTCACTTTCGACTTAATTGCCTCTAATTTGCTGATATTTTCTTGTTCAGTTGGCTCATTTTTAACTTCCTTACTATTTTCATCATTCTTAGGTGTAGTTACTACAGCCTTTTCATTGTTTGTTGATGTAGTATTGTTTTTGTTTCCAAAAAGTTTATCTATACCTGCAGCAATAAAGAAGATTACCAAGAATAAGATCACAACAACACTTGCAATTTTCTTAATATTTATCTTTGGTTCTCTATTTGCATAGTTTCTCTTGTAAATCTCTGCTCTAGAATTGTTTTTTGAGGAAGATGTTCCTAGACGTTGGGAAAAAGATGCATTATTATCATCATATTTCTTACTTCTAGTACCTCTTGTTGGGCTATCACTTTGCTCCTGCCTTCTTCTGATTATCTCCTCAATTTCACTTTCCCTAAGTCGAATGTCTTCATCATCTCTTATTCTTTGATGTCTAAGAGTATCGGCAAGCTTTTCGCCTCTTGTCTTTACTCTATCTGATTTTGGTCTATCAAAATCAGAGTATTCTTTGTATATTTCAACATCTGATTTATCCATAGACGCTCTTTCCTTAGCCTTTTGTTTGATGTATGAAGGATCATTCTTAATATCTTCATATTCTTCATCTTCTATTCTTGAAAATCTTGCTGTCTGATCAGGATCTTGTGATAAATCAGATAAATCTATTCTCCTTGTACTAGAAAATAAATCCTCACTTCCTATCCTAGATTCTCTTTTTTCTCTTTTTAATCTTTCAAGACTTTCAAGTCTATCTAGCTCTGGTTTTTTCCTCTGAGCTATTACAGGTGTTGACCTCTGCGTAGCTAACTGTTTTTCATTCACCATCGCCTGCTTACGTCTCTGAGCGTTTTGTTGAGCCTCTTCCAAACTAATAGTCCTAGTTATTGGTTCTCTTACAGTCTGCTTTGGTTCTTCCCCTTCTGGTAATTTATGAATCTTCTTTAAACTATTAGCCTCGTAAATAACTTCCTTCTCATTTAATTCTTGATATATATTAGCGTATTTGTTCTCAACTTTTTTGTTATTTCCCTTAAATGTATACTTTGTTGACTTATCATTTTTCGTATTTGAAGCCATACTTTGCCTCCCTTCATGACAGAATATTACCCTTTAATAATATCATAAAAGACATCATTTGTACATACAGTATAGTTTAGCACTACTCCTCTTTATTGTACACACAATTGTAAATATCCCAGCTCTAGCGTAAACTCGTTCTTTTTTTATTGATCTCTTTAAGATTCTTTTCTACTTGATCAAGGGTAATAGTTTCTAAAACTTTAACAGCATTTTCATTTAGCAAAGAAAATAAACTATCTACGTACTCAGCCATTCCACTAGCAATAGCACACTCTGCCTCCATGTCACCTGAATGCCACTTTGACTCTATCATAGGAATGGAAATTGCATCATATACGTCTTTTAAATTTATTTGACTTCCTGATTTCGCTATTGAATATCCTCCATTTACGCCTGCTTTAGTTTCTACAAGCCCTTTTCTTTTGCATTTAGACATTACTTTTCTTATTCTAACAGGATTTGTGCATAGATTTTCGGATAATTCTTCACTCGACCTGCTTTTTAAATCATGTGACAAGTACACGAGTGCGTGTAATGCTATAATAAATTCGCTCATTTCAATTCTCCAATATATTTTTATTAGTATTTTTTTAGTATCGACCTCACTATTTCAATGACCTATAAAACAGTCACTAAAATAATTATACCCTTTTATTTATTTTTTTCAATCTATTTGACTGAATTTACAACTTTATATACAAAAAAGCAGACTACAAAAACAGTATCTCAAAAATATTTATTTTTTTCTATATTAAAATCATAAATATGGAATCAATACAAGAAATATAAGCACCTTCTATTTTACAGACTTTTTTTCATACTTTAAAAAATATGCAAGCATCCAGTTTTTATACTGTACGCTTGCATATTTCCAACTTTAAATTAATTTATAACAAGACAAAAGACTATGAGATTTTTAGACGTAGCTAATAATCAACCAAAGCGCTTTAACTAAGAATTCCTTTGTCTATTATTAATATTATTATAATATTATTTTCTCTTACTCTTCTCTCAATATATTCAAATCTTCTCCAGACATTATTTTTTTCATAGTTCTCATTGAGCACATTTTTCCACACATTGTGCACGTATCTTCATGTTCTGGAGTTGATTCTGCTCTGTATCTTCTTGCTTTTTCTTCATCCATAGAAAGTGAGAACATTTTTTCCCAATTAATCTCTGCTCTTGCTACAGCCATTTCATTGTCCCAATCTCTTGAATGAGGAACTTTCTTTGCAATATCTGCAGCATGTGCAGCTATTTTAGTTGCAATAATACCTTCTTTCATATCTTCAAGATTTGGTAATCTAAGATGCTCTGCAGGTGTTACATAACAAAGGAAGTCAACTCCTGCTGCAGCTGCAATAGCTCCTCCAATTGCAGATGTTATATGATCATATCCTGGTGCAACATCAGTTACTATAGGTCCCAATACATAAAATGGTGCATCATGGCAAAGTCTTTTTTGCAGTTTTACATTTGCTTCTATCTCATCTATAGCCATATGACCTGGCCCTTCAATTATTACCTGAACATTTTTTTCCCATGCTCTAAGTGTAAGCTCACCCAAAGTTGTAAGCTCCTTGATTTGGCATGCATCAGTCGCATCATTTAAACATCCTGGTCTTAGCGCATCACCAAGGCTTAGAGTTAAGTCATATTCATAACATATATCTAAAAGTTCATCGTATCTTTCAAAAAATGGATTTTCTGCATTATTTAATTCCATCCATGCATACATCAAAGAACCACCCCTTGAAACAATATTTGTGATTCTTTTATTTCTCTTAAATACATCCATAGCCTCTCTATTCATACCCGCATGAATTGTGACAAAATCGACTCCATCTTTTGCATGCTTTCTTACAACATCTAAAAACTCATCTGAAGTTATATCCTTTAACTCTTTGTCATAAAATCCAATAGCATCGTAAACTGGCACTGTACCTACCATTGCAGTAGACATAGATATTAATTTTTTTCTAAACTCTTCTGTCTTTCCAAAAGAACTCAAGTCCATTATCGCTTCTGCCTTCATATCAATTGCTTTTTGAACTTTTTCTAACTCCCTGTCAACATCAGGGCAATCTCTTGAAATACCTAGGTTTACATTAATTTTTGTGCTTAACCCCAGTCCAACACCCTGCGGTTTTAAACTCTTATGATTTACATTTGCTGGAATCGCAATCTTTCCTTGTGCAACTCTTTCTCTTAGAATTTCAGCATCCATATACTCTTGTTTTGCAATAGCTTTCATTTCATCTGTAATTATACCTTTTTTTGCTGCTTCAATCTGTGTCTTATACATATTTTCTCCCTCTAATTCTAAATATTATATATCTTTATTTATATATCTTTATTTATATATCTTTATTTATATATCTTTATTTATATATCTTTATTTATATATCTTTATTTATTTTATTCCTTTTCATTTCTCTAAACTTTTCTACCAATTCAGAAGTTCTCTTTCTACAATCATCTGAATTTAAAATATCTGAGATAACACAAATACCATCTACATTCGTGTTTGAAAGTTTATCCACATTATTCACAGATATTCCTCCAATTGCTAACACAGGTATGTGTAATCGTTTCTTTACTTCTTCTACTACTGACAATTCTACAATTTTAGTATCTTTTTTTGTACTAGTAGCAAAAACTGCACCTATACCTATATAGTCAGCGCCATTCTTTTGTGCTTCCAAAGCTTCTTCAATCGTCTTAGCTGAAATTCCAATAATCTTATCATTACCTAACAACTCCCTAGCTTTTGAAATATCCATATCTGATTGACCTAAATGGATTCCATCAGCGTCTACTGCAAGTGCAATGTCAATTCTGTCGTTTATCAACAAAGGAACCTTATTTTTTTTACAAATATCTTTTAATTTCAATGCTCTTTCATAGAACTCTCTTGTCGACATATTCTTTTCTCTTAGCTGTACTACTTTCACCCCCCCTTTTATACTCTCATCAATACATTTATAAAAATCTTTTCCATTGCATGATTTTTCATCCGTTACCAAATACATTGAGTACTCTGACTCCTCTGCCTCTAATTCAACTATCTTATATATCTCTCCCATGGGATTTGTCGGTCCACATCCTTTTCCAATATCAAGAGAGTTGTAGATTGCATTTGTGATAAATTTTTTAGCCATCTTCACCGACTCATTGACAGAATATCCCTTTGCAATAAATGCAGCAATTGCTGATGAAAGAGTGCAACCTGTACCATGTGTATTTTTAGTATTTATTCTCTCATTACGAAAAGTATGCACATTTCCTTCTCTATCAACCAAAACATCGCATGGCTCTGCCTTTAGATGACCTCCCTTTACAAGTACGTTATTTTTTGTAAATATTGAAATAGATTTCCCAACTTCTATCATCGTTTCTACGGTTCTTATTTCATCTATTTTTTTTGAAACAATGTCTTTTTTTAATAACAAATCATAAATACATTTTGCTTCAGACAAATTAGGAGTAATGATTGTTGCCATTGGCAATAATTCAAATATTAGTTTCTCCCTAGAGTTCTCATCTATTAAATCAAATCCTGAAGTTGAAATCATTACTGGATCTAACACTACGTTTTTACAGTCGTATTTTTTTATCATATTTGCTATTATTTCCATTGCATTTTCATTTGATAACATTCCAATTTTTATCGAATCAACCTTAATATCCTCAAAGATTGCGTCGATCTGGGCTTTTACCATCTCTTCAGACACATTCTCTACACAGTTTACTCCCATAGTGTTTTGAGCTGTTATCGCTGTAATCACGCTCATACCATAAACTCCACATGCGGCAAAAGTTTTTAAATCCGTTTGTATCCCTGCTCCACCACAGGAGTCAGACCCTGCTATCGTCAATACTTTTTTCATATACATCTCCTAAAATAAAAAAAGCATATACCTAAAGTATATGCTTTGCGTTCTAAATATTACTTCCTACGCTGGCATTACCCAGATCAGGTTCTAAGGTCAAGGTTCACATCCTTTTCTCAGCCAATTTATCAGCTCCCTTTTTTTATTAAGTTTAGTTACGTAAACGCCACTATAAAAAATCATATCATAAGAATACGTTTTTTACAACTTTTTTTTACTTATAAATTTATCCTATAGCATACCTGCAAAAAATGGCACGGTCAAAACACTTATTATCGTGGTGATAAATACACACTTTGAAGAAAATTCAATACTAGTACCGTATCTTTCTGCCATGATAGCTGTAAAGGCTGGGCTCGGCAATGCTGCAGTATAAAATAATATCGCCAAAGGTAGACTTGCATTTGCATCTATTTTAAATAGTTTATAACCCAATAAAATAATCGCAGGCATTACAAGCATTCTAAATATTGATACTCTGTACGCTTCTTTATCTGTAAACATATTTTTCGCATCGTACCTCGACAGCGACAAACCAACTACCATCATAGACAGAGGTACTGTTAGATTAGCAACATATGTCAACAAAGTGACTACAGGTTTTGCAATTGGTATTTGCAACAAGAAAATAACCATTCCGATCACAACAGCTATATTTTGCTTAGTAAAAATAATATCTTTTACACGCACTTTTTCATGCTTGTTGTAATTCATAGTAATAAGTCTAATTCCAAGAGAAAAAATAAGTACATTTTGAACTATATTTCCCATAGCCATAATAAATAGACCATCTTTTCCATACAAAGCGTACATAAGAGGGTATCCTATGAAACCATTATTTGAAAATACGGTAGCAAATATCCAGCTCCCCCTCTTCAACTTATCCACATTCAAAAACTTGGTAACGTAATATGATATTGCCGTCATTAATAGATGATAAATTAGGCAAAATATTACAACCTTAATAGTATCTCCAATCAATCTCTGACTGTATGGCCTAATCATTGACAATACAATTGTACATGGTATACTTACATCAATCAGTATATTAGTCAAATCATTTATAGATGTATGAGCTACTAACTTTTTCATACCCATCATATAACCTATAAACAATAACATAAATAAAATTAAAACATTTGTGAATACTACTTGCAATAGCGATTCTCCTTCCTCATTATTTACTATATACGAGTATACCACATATATAAAATATTATCTATAATAACAATTTTTAAATCTTTACTTATTTTCCTTAATATATAAGGTCATATTTGTCGTCAATACTTATTCATCTCCCCAAATTCATCTTTTATGTTATGCCTGATTCTATCAATAGCCTTCTTTTTTATTTTTCCTATAGCGGTTACCGAACAGTTCAACTCTACAGCGAGATCTTTTTGGGTCCTATCCTCAATATATATACTCTTCATTATATATTTTTCCCGTTCTCCTAGCCTTTCAATTGCATCCAAAACTACCCTGTAATCGAAATATTCGTCCATCTTTTTTTCAAACTCACATACCCTCTTCATCCCGAATTTTTCTATGGATACGTTATCCCCATCAAAACAGCCATCGTTATTTATTGAAAAAATACAATTTCTATTTTTAACAGCCAAAATACTCTCGATGATTTTTTTTATTTCTATTTTCGTTAGTTTAGATAACTCCTGAAGAGTTTTTTCTGCAATTCTATCCCCTAATAAATCTGCATAATTTGAGCATTTAGAGTATATTGAAACCGCCTCTCTTGACACAGAAAGTGAACCATACTTTCTAAAAGCGTTCATAATACTATATTTTATATTATTTGTTAAAAACGTCCTAACCTTAATATTCGGTCTGAAATCAAACTTGTGGACGGTGTAAATCACCCCTATTATTCCCGTTTGAAACAAATCATCATCCTCTAATCCTCTTTTTTTATAGATTGCAATATCTCTATCGCAAGAAATTATCTTTCTAACATACTCTGTTTTATCCAAAACAAATAGTTCATACGCTCTGCTATTGCCGTGTTTGCCCAACCATATCAATTTTCTATCGACTTGGTCTTCCAAATCATCACTATTTAAACACTCTTCACATCCGCACTTTTCAATGTTCTCATTTAGCAATTCATGAATTTCTTTTTTAAATGTGCATAAACACATCATACCAACCTCCTTTTAGGCAAAAACCGCTTTCATTATATTTTATAATATTATCCAAATTCTTATAGACAACTATTATTATTTTTAAACCTCATTTAGTGTATTAATATAAGTATTTTTTCTCTTTTATCCTTACATATAAAAATAAAAGGGACTACACAATCTATAATATCATAGTGTAGTCCCTTTTTGTTCT
>JBDHVM010000013.1:0-12766 GCA_039809725.1 Peptostreptococcus sp. | reverse complement strand
CATTATTTATCTGTTTTCTATCTTCATTTATAATTGCACTATTATTATGTTTACTTTTACTATTTATTTCAAAGTCAGGCTCTTCGTTACGTGCGCTCTTAAGTCCAAAAGAGAATTTTCTCTCCTTTTTCTTAGCTTCCCTTTCAAGCCTTTTTCTCTCAACTCTTGACATCTCTATCCCCTTTATAAAATATTTCCCTAATATTAAAAACCACTAAAATAGACTTAATACCTTAAATATATTCAAATATATAATGTAAATTTCCTATATAATGATGTAGATAAATATCCACACTATCTTTATATAGTATCACATTCTCCAAATGTAATGTATTATTTTGGCCGTTTCTTTACCAAATTGTTACTTTTTTGCTATGCTTGGTGTAAATTTTGAGTAGATACACTTTAAGTATCAAAATATATTACATTAGTTATAATATTCACATAGGTATGCTCAATTTGCCCTCAACTATAGATTTTAGCGATTTTATTTTTCTAATATATTGTCAAGATATTTGTCCATCTCATTATTTTCACTTTGATTTTCTAAATAATATCTATTGCAATTATTTTATTTAGTTGCTTTTTCAAAGATAATTAATCTGAATTCTTCTTTTTTTATAAAAAACTCGCCTATTTTCATTTTTTTGTCATTTTTGTATTTTTGACTATTGTCTATAGATTTTTTCTATTTTGTTTTTACTTTAATGATGTCATTATTATAACAATTTTTTTTTTATTATTTTACTATGATACAATAAAAAAAACAAATATTATTCACATATTTTACTGCCATATATCAGTATTCGAGGTGTTTATCATTATTCTTATCCTGTTTCGTAAGAATTAATTTTATTCTTTCTGTGATTATTATCGACAATCAATAATTTTTTTAGTGCGTATATTTTTGGTTAATTATTTTGCAGTAGTTATTGATTTTTCATTTTTTTGTTATGTGTGTATGTTTATTTAATTTATTTTGTGTACAAAAAAATGATTCTCAATGAAATTCTTCATATCAATAAAACTAAATCATTGTTTATTCGTTACATTGTTCGTTGTTTATTCATCACTTTGTTTATCATCTATATCATTACATTGTGCTCTGATTATTCACTACTTTGTTCATCGTTTAATCAAAATATTGTTTTTTGATTAGAATAACTACCTATATGGGTTATTTATCTATTCACTGTATTAACCACTTTTATAAATTGTTCTATATTAGAAATATTAGTCAAAATTTTATTAAAGGAAAGGCGTGGTGATTTTTATGAAAAAGAACATTATCGCAGTGGCTCTGGCTTCTGCAACAATTGTATCCGCAGTACCATCGCAAATTTTTGCTGATACTGTAGTCGAAATATCAAGTATTGACGATCTGAAAGCTGTCCTTCAAGTCGTATCGGGAAAACTAACTATTAAAGAAGGTTCTTATGTTTTAAAAAACGACCTTACAATCGATTTGAAGAATGACCCATTTTTCAGTTCTAATGCAAATGCAATAAACTTTGGTATAATAAGCAATAAGGAAGGCACTGCATTTAATTTTGATGGATCAGGACATGTTATTTCTATCAAAAATGGTGGTGAAGCTACAGCTCCTCTATTTGGAGATTTAAGGGGAGATATAAATGTTAAGAATTTCAATCTAGTATATGAAGGCGATGTTATCGGCTCTGGCTTTGCCCAAAGTTTTGGATTATCGAGAAAAAATAGATCAACTTTAGAAAATGTCAATGTTAAGATACCTGGCAATGTATATGCAAAGCTTATAAGTGATAATGGTTCAACTTCTATGGGTTCATCTCAACCAGTTTATCAAGCATATGCAAATGGTCTGATAAACTACGCATGGAAAACTGATATCAAAAATTGTAATCTAGATATTGGTGGTTCTGTTGAAACAAAAGATAAGATCTATTTACAGTCAAAAAATGAGCTTTTTGACATAAAAAACAAAATAATCTCTGCATCCTCTTCAGGAATAGTATCTCATGCGGGAGCTGAAGATTTTTATACTAATATAATTAACTCATGCTTCAAAATAAAAGAAGTCATATCTGTTGGTGATTATGGAGCAACTTCGGGTGGTGCGTGCGGACTTGCACTTTCACCAGCTAGAAACCTTGCATATGATAATATGAAGTTACAAGTTGGAACTGTTTCATCATTGGGTAGAGGTGATTGGAACTACGATGCTAATGATTTGAATTGTAGAATAGCTTCATATGGTGTATCACCATATGTTCGTTTAATGGTTGATTCAAAGGTGAAAATTGATAACTTAATTACAGATACTAAGCAATTAAACGGATATACTGCCTATGCAATTGCAGCGGGGATAGCACAGGAACTATTTGATATTGATCTCGTTGCTGATAATGCTGTGCATATCGGAAAGTTAAACGTTGAGTCTAACTCAGATGTAGAAGCTACAGGAGGATTTGTCCAACTTAATAATGTTCATGATAATATGGTAATGAAGTCTAAAACACGAGAAACACTTCCTGGTGGTGAAGTATTTATACCTAGTAAATTCGTAGACAATCATCTAATTGTTGATAAGACAAATATAAGCTCAGTTTCACAAGGAAATAACGAACGATCAGAAAACTCAGTTCATTTCGGTGGTATTGCAATGTATATTGTAAATTCAAATATTTATTTTTCATCTGCATTACTAGGTGACGTAACTATTGACAATAAAGGCGAATCAGTTTTTGGTGGAGCAGCCGCTTTATTGTACTCATCAAATGTATACGTATTAGACACTCAAATTTTGGGCGACGTTTCTCTTCCTGAAGACAAATATACTACTGCCTCTGGTTTAATCGGCAAGGCATACCAACCAAGTAATGATCCTTCTAAGTTTAATAGAGTAACAGATGTATCATCACTAATTAGAGGTGATTTAAAAGCTAAGCACACTGGAATATTGCTTGGAGATATTATAGGATTTAGAGTAGAAAATTCATCAGGATATATCAGAGGAGATTCAAAAAATGACCCTCTATTTGGTGCTCAGAAAGTAGATACTGTTCAGAGAAGCTCATCAAGTATTAAACTACCTTTTATAACTAATAGAAATACGTTGATAATGGACGCTAGTAAAAATAGAAAGTATCAGAAAAAGGATTTTATAGATAAATCTGATAACATTGATTTTGAATCTGGTAAAAACTACTTGACAGTTGCAGGTGGTAAAAAAAGAGAGGATAGAGTTCTTTACAAACTAAGCGATGACTTAAACTCTCATGAAAAAAATCAAACGGCTTCTTGTGAAATTGCCTATAGACCTTTTAACGATAAATTTATGAGCTCTCCTATTGGAGAACATATGTTAGAAGGGGTGCCAGCGTCAATTCCATATGCTAGTAAAATACAACCTAATGCAGCCGCTTTAGGTACAGACTACCAAAAGATGCTTTCTAGTCCATTTGTTTTAAATTCAGTAAAATTACCAACTTACTATAATAGACATCTAACAATTCGACTTTATGGAAATACACATGAAATTCCGAGAAAAGTTGCTACAGAAAATGACGATTTTGCTACTTTAGATATCTTTGGTATTCAAGGTGTAAAAACTGAAGATCCTTATACTCCTCCAAACCCTGGTGGCGGTGGTACTGATCCAGGTGGTAGTGATGACAGAATTGATGGAGATGACAGATATGAAACTGCTGTTGAAGTGAGTAAAGCAAATTATAATACAACTGACAACGTGATACTTGCAAGCGGGTTGAAGTACACTGATGCACTTACTCCAGTTCCATTCGCACACCAGATAAGTGCACCTATACTGTTTAGTAAAAAAGATGAGATTCCAAAGGTAACACTTGATGAAATACTTAGATTAAAAGCTAAAAAAGTATATATTTCTGGTGGTGTAGACTCAGTTGGTGAAAAGGTTGAGAAAGAACTTACTTCTAGAGGCATCAAGATCGAAAGACTTGCTGGTCCAGATAGATATGAAACTGCAAGAAGAATAGCTGTTAAGGTTAGATCTTTAAGTAGTAATAAGAGCGATTTAGTAATTGCAAGTGGTCAGAAATTCCCAGATGCTTTAACAATCAGTTCACTAGCAGCTAGGGACGGAATTCCAATTCTATTATCTAAAAAAGATTCTATAAGTAAAAATAATCTTAAAGATATAAGTGATTGGAGTATCAAAAAAGCATACGTAGCTGGAGGAGAGGCTTCTGTTGGTAAGGTACCTGTAGATACTGTATCAGAATTAATAGCAGCAAAACCTATCAGATACGGTGGCGAAGATAGATACGAAACTGCCCAGATTATTGCTAAAAATGTTCTTCCAAAAGCATCTATCGGTGTATTTACTTCTGGAGAGGACTTCCCAGATGCACTTGCAGCTGGTCCAATGGCAGCAAACAGAAAGGCTCCTGTCCTACTTGTAAAGAGCAACAACATTCCAAAAGTTATTTACGATTACATAAAAGAATCTAAGATAACAAAGAAAATAATAGTTGGTGGATACAAATCAGTATCTCTTGATGTAGAGAAACAAATTCAAAGCATCTTGAAACTTAAATAGTCCCCTTTCCTAAAAATTTTGCATAAATTGAACGTAAAAGTTCTAAATCAATGTAAAAGTGTTAGGTTGTAATAATTAATAGCGTTGACATCAGTTTATCTGTTGTCAACGCTATTTAATGTAAAAAATATTTTTTTGTCTATATTTTACCCATTATCTCGATTTGTTCTTTTAGTATTTCTTTGATTTCTTCATCTCTTGTCAATGGGTTTGCTATTACACATCTTAGGACAACTATCCCCTGATCTTCATATTTTTTTATCTTTGAAGTAGTCCTCGACACAAAGCTTTCTCCAAGTTCTTTTTGTCTTTTTTGAAGTCTTATATTATAGTCGTTGATCTTCTCATTTTCTTTTACTGTAAGCGTACCGCTCTTTGTTTTTTCTCGTAACTCTATTGGTATCGCCCTGTATAGAAGTATATTGATTTCAGGTTCTAATAAAAGCTCAAACTCGTCATACTCCTTGATTATATCTGCCATTAGTTTTGTTTTTCTGATAGAATTATCTATGAAAGATTCATATCCTCGTCTACCAAATATACTCAATGCCATATGTAGATATATTGAATTTGCTGGTCTTGATCCTTCTACTGACCTTCTTCCGAGATCGTATGAGTCTGTTCTAATGATATAGTTTGCACTTTTTTCTATGCTTTTTGCCAAAGTTGGATCTTTGAACAATACACATCCGATTCCCATAGGAAGATATAGTTGCTTGTGTCCATCTATAGTGATACTGTCGGCACATTCTATACCTTTTAACTTGTCCTTATGAGTATCAGAAAAAATTATCGGTCCTCCCCAAGCTGCATCTACATGAAGGTGTATTTTTTCTTTTTTGGCAATTTCTGCTATCTCCTCTATTGGATCAATCATTCCTGACTCTGTAGCACCTGCTACTGCAATGATTGATATTATCAAGGCATTTTCTTCCCTTGCAGTTTTGATCTTTTGATTTAGATCTTCTATACTCATTTTTCCAAATTCGTCAGTCTTTATTTTTATTAGATTGTTTGAACCTATCCCTATAAAATCTGCTGCTTTTTCTATTGAATAATGAAGGCTCTCAGTACCAAGTATGACAGCTTTTTCATATCCATAAGCCTTCAATGCTCCAGATATACCTTCTTTGTCTATCCCCTCGAATCCTTCTTTTTTTGATAAGGAAGAATTTCTTGCACATAAAAGTGCTGTTATATTTGCTATTGTTCCACCAGACGTGATATTTCCTAGTGTACTTTTTTTATTTTGTATATTTACTGAATAAAATTCATCTGAAAAACCGTAAAATTTCCTGTGTAGTATCGCAATAGATTCTTTTTCCAAAAATGTAACTACTTTTGACGTTTCAAGCTTTACAGTATTTTGATTTAACGTTGTTACAAGCTTTGATGTATCAATTATAAAATCTGGAAGCTTCGATGTCATATGTCCAATATACTTTGGCGAAGATACATTTACGCAATTTGGTAATATTTTTTCTTCTAAAAACTCCATATATTCATCTAGTCCTATGCCATATTCGTCTATTAAACTATTTGAGAAATCTTTTTTTAGTTCTTCTAAATTTATATTATTTGTAATCGTACTCTTTAACAAAAAACTTTGTGCCAGTTCTTCTATTTCGTTCATCTTACTCCCACTCAGTTCCTATATTTTTTTCTTTTGCTAACTCAAATATTGCTCTTGCAGTTATCAAATCTTGCGCTGCTATACCCACAGTTTTAAATACTATTATTTCATCGTCATTTTCTCTACCACCGATTTTACCTAAGATCAAATCTCCAATATCTCCAGTGAAATCATCTTCTGTTATCATCTTTTCTTCAAGAGGTATCAAAATATCACCTGCTTCTGAAAGTACTGCTTCTTTTGAATCAAAGTAAATCTTGTCAGCCATTACAAGTGCCTTTGGATCAAGCTCTTGCATATGGTGTTGGTATGAACCTACACAACTGATTGTTACACCTTTTTTTATCTTCTCAGCATTGAAAACTGGCTTTGTAGATGGAGTCACTGTTACTATCAAGTCAGCATCTTCAACCGCTTCATCAGATGATTTTGCAGCTTCAATTTTGCAGCCATATGATTTTAACTCTTCACTCATTCTGTCAACAAAAGCTTGTGTTCTTTCAGCGTTTAGATCGTAAATCTTTACTGATTCAAGATTTCTAGCACATATCAAAGCTTCTAACTGTGTTGCAGCTTGTCCACCCGTACCAATCATAGCACCTTTTTTGCAATCTTTTTTTGCCAACAAATCAAACGCTGCGCCTGATGCTGCTCCAGTCCTCAACTGTGTCACATATGTTCCATCAAGTATTGCAGAAGTTTCTCCTGTAGTTCCATCAATCAATACAGTAGTTGCTGGTGCAGAGTTTTTGCCCATTTCTATATTCTTTGGAAATATATTTATTATCTTAACTGCTGCAGTATCTAGTTCCTCAACATAAGCTGGCATAAATAGAAAAACTCCATCATGCTTTGGCGCTTGAATATTTGTTCTAAGTGGCACTTCACTCTTTCCCTCAGAGAATATTCTAAAAGCTAACTTATCTGCCTCAATTGCATCTTTCATTGTGAATACTTTCTTGATATCGCTTCTTGATAAAAGTAACATAACTACCTCCATAAAATTATTTTCAAATTTTTTATTAAAAGGGAAAATCTCCCCTGCGTGTATAATCTACAGTCTTGGTTCTAAGAATGCCACCATATTATGTACTGTTGCCATATCTTTTCTTTCTAAATCTGTTGGCTGAAGTTCCAATCCCAACTTATCTTCTATTCCTAATAGCACTTCTATTATTGCCAATGAGTCTAACATTTCGTTCTCGAACATATCAAGATCTAAGTTGTCTCTTATTTCGTCACTTCCTAATACCTCTTCAAAAATTTCTATTACCTTTTCTTGTAAATCCATATCAATACCTCCTCATTTAATTGTTTTTTATAATACTCTTTTATAAATAGTTGTTTAAGAATCCTGAGAATATCAACATACCAAAGCATACTATATGGAATGTTATTACTATCTGAACTGCTTGGAACCACTTTTCTTTTTTGTGTTTTTTGTAAAATCCTGATTTCTTTGTATATATGTCTGTCAGCACCAATGCTACTCCTTGATATATACCATATGCAATATAGTACCAAGTCAAACCATGCCAAAATCCCATCGTTGTCATCGTTATTATCTGTGCTACATGTGAGGCATTTGCCCTATTTTTAAATCTCTTTTTTCTCATTGAGTCAAGTACGAATCTTGAAAATATATAATCTCCAAACCATCTAGACAAACTAATATGCCATCTAGTCCAAAACTCTTTCATATCCTTACTGATAAATGGTTTGTCAAAGTTGTCTGGTGCATGAACACCAAATATATAACTTGTACCAACTGCTATCAAACTATATCCTGCAAAATCGAAGAACAGATATAGTGTATATCCATACATATAAAGTAAAAGTGTAAGTACATCTTTATTTGGTTGTATCTTGCTCACCCAGAACAAATGCAGCAACGTCGCTATTGCAAACTTGTACATCAACCCTATGAATATTTTTTTTACTCCGACTAATAGATATTCTTCTACGTACTCATTTCTTGGAATCGATTTGTTTATTTCTTCTTCAAATCTTCTCGATCTGTCAATTGGCCCTGAACTAAGTGTTGGGAAAAACAATATAAAATACAATATATCAATTAATCTTATTTCTTTGATCGAACCATCATAAATCTCTATTATTATCTGTATTGTTCTAAAACTTAGGTATGATATACCAATAAATCCAATTACTCCAATTGATGTTTTCGGTGAAACCTTATTTATAATAAGTGGCAAAATTGTAGCGAAAAGGTAAAGTCTATATGACCATACATTCTTTTCTTTTTTTCTGCTCCTCATATAAAGGATAATCAATAACATTTCCCATGCCATAAATATAGCAAGGTACTTTAGTTGAACATCAACACCTATTATTAGATAAATCATAAAAGCAGTGGCAACCATACCGTAATATTTTATTTTTTTACCCATTAAACCCAGTACTATTGCTGGGATTAGTGTCAACAGAAGAATATACATATAGAGATATCCATCATATTGTGAAAATACCATATTTACCTCCTACTACAACATTTCTTCCGTCAGTTTTTTTCTGTCTATTTTTCCGTTCGTATTCATTGGAAAAGAATCTACAACTGCAATTCTTCTCGGCACCATATACTCTGGAATAAGTTTTGAAAGTTCTCTTTTTATTGCTATTTGGTTTTTTAAATTTCCAAACTCATTTGATACCTCAAGTTCTACAAGCCCAGTAAGATACATTATCTTTTCATTTTTATATACTGGTAGTACGACTGCATTTTTTACATTTGAAACTTTTCTCAAATTGTTTTCTATATCTTCTATTTCTATTCTAAACCCGTTTAGCTTTATCTGAAAGTCTTTTCTTCCACTGTATTTTATATTTCCATCTGGTAGTATAGAACCTAAATCACCAGTTTTATATGCTCTAAATCTCAGCTTGTCAATTTCACTTTCCTGAGGATGCTCAAGACCTGGATCGGAAGTTTCAGTATAAAAAGCTGCTTTTGTCTTTTCTTCACTCTTATAATATCCCTTTGAAACTGAAGGTCCTATTATAATTATTTCACCCTTTTCACCTTGTTTTACTTCGTTTCCTTCATCATCTGCTATTTTTATCTTGCAATTTGGCATTGGTACACCTACTGGAAGACTTTGACCCGACTGAATATGCTCATCTGTAATAACTACATGACTGACACCAACAGTCGCCTCTGTAGGACCATATCCGTTTATCACATCTACTTTTGGAAATCTCTCGTGTATTTTTCTAGCTACTTCTACAGGAAGAACCTCTCCGATGTATAGCATTTTTCTAAGATCTGGAAGCAGATTTTCATTGAATTCCTGATCTGCTAAACACATTCCTACAAATGAAGGTGTGGATACCCAAATTTCCATTTTAGACCTTTTCATATTAGTAAATAGTTCTCTAAAATCAGCTACAACTTTTTTCGGGAATGAATAAAGCGTCGCTCCATTTGTAATCCCTGGATATAGCTGAGATACACTCAGGTCAAAGGAATATGCTGGCTGATCCATCACAACTTTTTCACTGCCGTCAATACCTAATATAGGGCTCATCCATCTAATAAAACTATCTAAATTGTAAGTACTTATCTGTACACCTTTTGGCTTTCCTGTCGAGCCTGATGTAAATAAAATATATGAATTTTCATCATCTTTTACCCATTTTTCCCTTGGAACTTCAGTATCATACTTTCCATATTTTTTTTCAGCAAAAAAAGTCTGAAGTGCTTTTCTATCCATAATTTCTATACTTAAAAACTCTTCCTTTTTGCTTCCATCTTCGTTATAAAAATAGTCTTCATCAGAAAAATCAAAAATAATCTCAGGCTCTACTACTGATACTACGTCTCTAACCCTCTGTTCTGGAAAACTTATATCCATTGGCACATACGCTCTTCCCGATTTTAATGAGGCTATCATACACGGAAGAATCAACCTCTCCTTATTTCCATAAATAACAGTCGGTATATTGGTGTCGTATTTTTCAATCAAATAATTTGCCAAAATATCTGATAAATTGTCTAGCTCTTTGTAACTAAGAGTAGTATCTTGACATACTTGTGCTAGTCTATCTGTTTTTGCGTATTCTTTTACTCCATCAATTATGTTTTTCATATAATCACCACCTAAAATTCATTATATATGAATGGAAGCTCTTTAAAAGGAAGAAATGCAAATACTAACACGCATAATATTATAGCTATTGTGATTACAATTGCTATTGTAATATACTTTTCTTTTTCGTCCATTTTGTGCCTACCTTTCATAAATATTATTTATTCTCTGACATAAATCTACCCAGCCTAGAGTACCTATGTGCATTATATCTCTCAAATAATATCTAGTATTTTCCTTGTCACTCAAATCTATAATATTAAAACCATATGGCTTGATGATATTCTTCACTTTGTTATAATACGCTTCTCTCTCGCTCTTCTTCATACCTGTATAGTCATAAAACAATGGAAGCCCTGGTACTACAACGATTGTAGGTTTTACACCCAAATCCTTACAAACATCTAAAAATATTTTAAAATCTGCATACTCCTTTGAATCTGTAACCTTTACATAACTATAAAAGTCTTTGAAGTATCTTTCTTTCTTTAAAATATATTCTCTGTAGTATCCCTTATCTACATAAATTGTCTTTCCACCAAATTTATTTGCTCTTCTTCCCACACGTGTCTTTGCATCGACCAGCGCCATTTGCTTTTCTTTTTCCCAATCTATTTTACCGTTTATATTATGATTTTGTTGTTTTTTGTCATACAACATTGATAATTTTTGGTAAAGTATTCCCTTATCCTTTAAACTTACCATAGATTTTCTCGCCATATAATATGGCTTTAGAAGTAACTTTATTATTTTCCCCTTACTAGAGTTGTCTGTATATAGCTTTGCATATAATGCTTCTGCCCTATATTCACCTGGTTTTTCCATCAGTGAGCTTACTCTCTTTGCATAAATTCTCTTTGTCTTTTCAGAAATTTTATCGTTGTTCAACAAATCATAAAATTGAACAGGTGAAAATCTTGTTTGGAAATGATTTGGCGTTACACCCTCTTTATCCATAAACCACTGCATTGACAGAAGAAGTACAACCTTTTTGTTTTTGACATTGTTACTCAAACTCCCTACTACAGAAGCGTGTTGTAGTGTTTGCGTATATGCTCTACCGATTGCTATCGCCCCGTATTTAGTTCTTCCTGTGTTAAAATACAAGTCTGGATGCTGTCTAGTGGAGTGGCTCAAATCCGAAGAACCCATTATTAAAATACTTCCATCTTTTGCCAGTATACTATTTGCATATACACCCTTATCCTTAATCACACTCTTGGTATCGTGTAAAAGTGGATATAAATCCTTTGTTTTAAGCATATCAGCATCTTTTTTTTCAAGATATTTATTCAATCCAAATACAAAGGTTCCTCCGATAATAAGTGGAATTGCCAATGCCATTATCACGTACTTTAATTTTTTCATATTCAACCTCAATTTATTTATCTTTCATCTCAATTTACCCTTTTTCTTACTGACTAAATATAATATATATCATTAACTATTTCAACAACAAAACCGTAACAGTTTCAGTTTTTTGTCATAATCCTATCTTCTAGCAATCTAAAAAGTGTATGTTCGAAATTAAACTCTTCTTTCATTTTAAGGACTTCTTCAATCGCCTCTAATTTCTTTTGCTCTCTAATATTCGATTTTATAGCCCTTATCAAGATATTTTTGGGTGAATGTTCTTCATCTATAAATTCAATCAACTGTGTCTTATATCCGACGGCTTCAAGCAAGTTTGCTCTCACCGCATCTGTTATCAATGAAGATACTTTTTCTTGTATTATTCCATACTTTGAAAGCAGTTTCAATTTCTCTGGTTTAAATGATGAATTGACCTCATGTTGACAGCATGGAACTGAAAAAATCATCTTGGCATTCCAATTTACTGCATTAAAAAGTGCGTAGTCAGTAGCTGTATCGCAAGCGTGCAATGTTATCACCATATCTACATTATTTTCGTATTTAAAGCCATTAATATCACCCAATTCAAAATTTAAGTTCTCGTATTTGTAGCTTTCTGCTATTTTATTGCATTTTTCTATTACATCCGTCTTTAAATCAAGACCGATAATATTTACATTCATATCTTTTATTTCCGTAAAATAATAGTACAGAACAAAAGTCAGATACGATTTACCGCACCCGAAATCTAAAATGTTAAGTGTTTTTGCTCCTTCACCTATGTATAAGTTTTCTATTTTTTTAATCTCATCGTCTATTATCTCCACAAACCTGTTTATTTGCTTATATTTATCATATTTTGAATTGACGACCTTTCCTTCTTTTGTAAATACACCCAAATCTATCAAGGCAGGTATATTCATACCCTCTTTTAGAATATAGTTTTTCTTGTTAGTATGACTCGTACTCAAGCTAACTTCATTTTTTTGAGCGTGTTTTGAAAAGAATACGTTCCCCTTTTTAGATACTCTAATATCAAAATTATTGTCAGGCGTCATTGAAAAAAGCAGCTTGAAATGTTCAATTATTTCTTGTACTGAAGTTTGAAGATCATTTTTT
>JBDHVM010000012.1:0-13800 GCA_039809725.1 Peptostreptococcus sp. | reverse complement strand
ATATTATCTATAGTTTCTAAATAAAGTTTTTCGTCTATACGATTCATTTCAAGTGCGCAATTTAACGCTATCATATATAAAGCAACTATTTGAGTAGTATAAGCCTTTGTAGAGGCTACTGCAACTTCAGGTCCTGCCCAAGTGTAAAATACATCATCAGCTTCTCTTGCTATAGAAGATCCAACTACATTTGTCACAGCAAGTATTCTAGCTCCTTTGCTTTTTGAATCTCTTAAAACGGCAAGAGTATCCGCTGTTTCTCCAGACTGGCTCACTAATATTACAAGTGATTTATCATCTACAAAATTTTGGTTGTATCTAAATTCTGAGGCGATATCAGTAATTACAGGTATGCCTAATAATTTTTGCATTGCAGTTTTACCTAAAACTCCTGCGTTATAAGCAGTACCACAAGCGATAATATAGATGCTATTAACTGATTCAAGATATTTTTTATCTAGTTTTATATCATCTAAGACTATTTTTCCGTTATTATTTAATCTTCTTTCTAATGTTGATTTTACACCTTCAGGTTGTTCGAAGATTTCCTTTTCCATAAAGCAAGAGTAACCACCTTTTTCAGCAGCTTCAATATCCCAATCTACATGGTTTAAAGTCTTGTTTACTGGATTTCTATTTGAATCAAAAATATTTATTTTATCATCTATAATTTGAACTACTTCACCGTTATCTAAATAGTATACATCTCTAGTATACTTTAAAATAGCTGGTATATCAGATGCTATGAAAGACTCACCATCGCCAACACCAGCAATCAATGGACTATCTTTTCTTACTGCAATCAGCTCGTTGTTGTGTTCTGCTGAAATAACGCCAAGAGCATAAGCTCCTTTTAGTTGGGCAATAGTCTTGAATACAGCATCAAGAAGGTTTCCTTCATAAAAACTGTCTAATAAATGAACGATAACTTCTGTATCAGTCATTGACTTAAACACAACACCGTCATTTTCCAATTTTTCACGAAGTTCAAGGTAGTTTTCAATAATACCGTTGTGAACAACTGCAAGAGTCATATCCTTATTATAATGAGGATGTGAGTTGACGTCAGATGGTTCTCCATGAGTTGCCCATCTAGTGTGTCCAATACCGATTGTACCTTCAATATTTTTTTCTTTTAAGCTATCTGAAAGGACTGAAAGTCTTCCCTGATGCTTTCTTATTTCTAGAGCACTTCCTGTATTGATGGCAACTCCAGCAGAGTCATATCCTCTGTACTCCAATTTTTCTAGGCCATCGACGATAACGTCTGCCGCATTTTTCTTACCTAAATATCCTACAATTCCACACATTTTTCTGTTCCTCCTAAATTTTTAAATAATAAAGAAACAGGTCTCTACATGGACTATCCTCTGTTACAGAATTACTCCTGCTTTTTAAATAGTTCTTACGATGGTAGTCACCGCGAAGCATCCGCCGAATTTTCGATAACTTCGTCCTCGTCAACTGATTTTTTAATCAGTCTGGCGCTAAGCTTTTAGCTTTTAAATTCACTTATTGTTCTTAGACTCAAATTTAACCATATGATAATTTCTCCAATAAAAAAATCAACATAGGGAAATTGACATAAAAAAGTAAATTGTTTTTGACCTGTCTGCTTACGATAAATGAGTGTGTAAATTTACCGTAGTACCATTTTACCACAAAAACTTAATTTTAGCTTATATAATTTAACGAGTGGGAGAAAATGGTTATATATTAATGGAAAAAATGTCATCAATGATAGTGACATAGTTACGCTTAGTATTTGTTTATTCAACGCCTCTGTTAAGGTATAATAAAGATAAGAAGAAAAGAAGCACACTGATCTAAGTGTGAAAAAAATATTTTTAAAGGAGTGGAATTATGAGTTCAAATCAAAAAAATCTTAAAACCTCAGTTCAAAAATTTGGACGAGCTCTAAGTGGTATGGTAATGCCAAATATTGGTGCATTTATCGCTTGGGGATTTATTACAGCATTATTTATTAAAGATGGGTATTATCCTAATGCTGATCTAGCAAAGATGGTTGGACCAGCTCTAACGTATCTTTTACCGATGTTAATAGCATACCAAGGTGGTAAAATGGTCGGTGGAGAAAGAGGAGCAGTAATGGGTGCAATTGCAACTATAGGTGTAATTGTGGGATCGAGTATACCAATGCTATTAGGAGCTATGATAATGGGACCTTTAGGTGGTTGGGTTATCAAAAAATTTGATAAGTTGATCGAGGGAAAGGTCAAGGTTGGTCTAGAGATGTTGGTCAACAATTTTTCTATAGGTATATTGGGAATGTTACTTGCGATACTAGGTTTTTACGCTATAGGACCAGTAATTGCTGCAGCTACAGGTCTTGTTGAAGTTGGAGTTAAAAGTTTAGTAAAAGCGAATCTACTACCATTAGTTTCGATTTTTATTGAACCAGGTAAAATATTATTTTTAAATAACGCGATAAATCATGGGGTGCTTACACCTTTAGGACTTAATGAAGCAAGAGAAACAGGAAGATCAATTATGTTCTTGCTAGAGGCAAACCCTGGACCTGGACTAGGAATATTAGTTGCTTATTATTTATTTGGAAAAGGAAATGCGAAACAATCTTCTCCAGGGGCAATCCTAATTCACTTTATAGGCGGTATTCACGAAATATATTTCCCGTTTGTACTAATGAATCCAGTGTTGATATTAGCAGTTATAGCTGGGGGTATGGCAGGTGTATTTACTAATCAGGTACTTGGAGCGGGGCTAGTAGCACCTGCATCTCCGGGAAGTATTGTTGCTATAATGAGTATGGCGGCGAAGGGGTATCATTTACAAGTTTTAATAAGTGTCGTGGTGGCTGCAATCGTTAGTTTCCTTGTTGCTTCAATATTCGTAAAGAGAGCAGCGAAAAACTCAAGCGATGAAGATATTCTAGCGGCACAAGAAAAAATGGCAGATATGAAGGCTCAGAGCAAGGGACAAGAAGTTGGAAGTGTGAAGAATAGTTCGAGATTTTCCGATGCTAAAAATATAAAGAAGATAGTTTTTGCTTGTGACGCAGGTATGGGATCATCTGCAATGGGATCATCTAAATTTAAAGCTAGAATTAAAAATTATGATGGAGAAGTAGTGGTATCTCATTCGGCTGTAGCTGAAGTTCCTGATGATGCGGATATAGTTGTAACACATGAAAACTTGGCAGAAAGAGTTAAAAATTCAGATGGAAGCAAAGAAGTAATAACAATAAAAAGCTTTTTGAAAGATCCAAATTTGGATGAATTGTATTCGAGATTTGAAAAATATATTACAAAATAAAAAGTCGTAATACAAATGTAGAGAACAAGAATTGTGATAAAAAAGAAATTTTCAAAGAAATCCTGTTATAAAAAAGGTATCAGCAAGATATATAGAGAAGTAAATAGATAGTAAAAGATCACTCGCCATTAAACTTATAGCTCATTTTAAAGAGCAAGTTTAATAGCGAGTGATAAATCAATAGGGTAAAAGTAATTAGGTTTAAGGAATGAGGTCAGAAATGATTAAAAACAGACTTACGGAAAGGCAAAGGGATATTATATTAATGTTGCCTGGAAAAAATGATAATCCAATTACAATATCAAATATAGCGAAAAGCTTGAATCTAAGTGATAGAACAGTAAAAAGGGATCTGTTAACAATCGAACAGTGGTTTGATCTAAATGACTTTAATTTGTCGAAAAAACCTGGAGTAGGTATATTTATTGATGAAGACAGTTCTATGATTCAGTACATATACGAGTTACTTAAGATAGAAAATATAGAAAGAGTTTATCAAAAACCTGACAGAATAAAGTTTATTTTATCTAGACTGCTATCCTCAGATGGACCTATAAAATATTATGTATTTACTAATTACTTGAAAATTTCGGATAAAACTCTTAATCAAGATTTGATTGATATAAGTGATTGGCTTGAAGAATTTAATATTAAGTTGGTAAAAAAGCAAGGTGAAGGAATAAGCATTATAGCAGATGAGAAAAGTATTAGAAAGGCTCAGGTAAACTTAATATACGAGAATTTAGATGATGAAAAAAGAATAGAGATAATTAGAGATATTTCTGAAGAAAAAAAGTTGGAGTTTATAAGAGAAAATGATGTCTTTTCTATGATAGATAAAAAAATAGTGGTAAAGGTCAAGAAAACTCTTGATAAGATTCTTTCTGAGCTTTCCATTAAACTATCAGAAAACTCATATTTAGGACTGGTTGTTCATATATCATTAGCAGTTGAGAGAATAAAAATAGGTGAGTACACTCATTTGGAAGAGGATAAATTTTTCAGTATGTACAATACTCAAGAATATATATTTGCTGAAAAGATAACGAGAGAACTCGAGTCAGAGTTCTCTGTATCTATACCTAGAGATGAAACAATATACATATCTATGCATATTAAGGGAGCAAATATAATTGTGGGTGAGGACAGTCACAATAAATATGATGAAAATTTAGAAGAGTACTTTTCTGTATTAAATATTATCAAGGCAATGAAAATGGAAGTCGAATCAAAGTTCAGTATTAAACTTGATGATGAAAGGTTGGAGAGAGATTTAAAAAACCATCTTATGCCTGCAATTAATAGGCTTAAAATGTCGATGAAAATACGAAATCCGATTTTAGAAGAAATAAAAAAAACATATAGAGATTTATTTGATAAGTTGAGATTGGTGGTACCTACAATAATTTATAAATATACTCCACTTGATGAATCAATAGAAATACCTGATGATGAAATTGGTTTTTTGGCCATTCATTTTGCGGCGTCAATAGAGAGAAGTGTATTTATCGAGAAGAAAATAAGGATAGTGACCGCTTGTCCAACTGGCATAGGTACTTCTCGATTGATAAGTTCAAAAATTGAAAAAAGGTTTAGAAATATTGAAGTGGTGGATAATGTTTCAATACTGAACATTAATAAAAATATTATAGAGGAAGAAGATATAGACCTGATCGTTTCTACTGTTGATATTGGCTCTTTCTCAGAGATAGATATAAGTGAAGAAATACCGTATATTGTAGTTAGTACAATATTAAATGAAGACGATTTTGAAAAAATAAGGGATAATATTAAATGTATCAGTAGAAAAAAAGTATACAGTAATGACGATAATGATAGAAAAAATAATGACACTCACATGAGTACAACAAAAAAAGATACGAATGACATAAAAATAATATTTGACTACAGTGTGAAAACGAATAGAATTTTTGAACAAATTAGATTCTTTGATTTTTCGGATTCAGATGATATTTGTGTGGTATCCTCAGAGGTCATTTCGTTTAACGATGAGGAACGAAAGTCTATACAAGAAATATTTAGAAAAAGGTTTGACTTGGGAGGGTTGTATTTAGATGAATTTGACTTATATTTAGTTCATGGAAAATCCAGTGATATAGGCTCAAGACTTGCATTTGGTAGATCAAAAAAATCTGGTAGGACAGCTATAGTTATGTTAGCTGATGAAGGTGACAATGTCGCTAGTGGATTATTTTCTTCGTTGAGTGTTAAGTTAGTCGAAGATGAAGAGTTAGTTGAATTTATTAGAAATATGGAAAAAGAAAAACTTAGAAATATAGTGTGGCAAATTATTGAAGATGGTCTAAAAAGAATAGTGAGGTAAAATTATGAAGGTTACATTAAATAAGAAGAATATTGTATTAAATTTAAAAAGTGTTTCAAAGGAAGATGCAATCAGAGAAGCGGGAAGAAAATTAGTGGAATTAGGATGCGTTGGAGAACCGTATATTGATGCCATGCTTGAAAGAGAAAAAGTAATGAGTACATATATGGGTATGGGACTAGCTATACCACATGGAGTAAATGAGGCAAAAAAAGATATAAATGAAAGTGGCATCGTTATACTTCAGTATCCAGAAGGTGTAGAGTTTGACGGTGAAAAAGCGTATCTAGTGATTGGAATTGCAGGTAAGGGCGACGAGCATCTGGAGATACTTTCAAGTATTGCGATTAATCTTGATGATGAGGTAGTGGAATCTTTAAAAGACGCTAAATCACCTGAGGATTTCATAAAAGCATTTGCTGATTAGGTTGGAGGAGTATAGATGAAAAGAGCAGTTCAGTTTGGTGCAGGAAATATTGGAAGAGGTTTTATCGGTGGTCTGTTACACGACTCAGGTTACCATGTAGTATTTGCCGATGTTGTAGAGTCTGTAATAGATGAAATAAACGACAAGGGTGAGTATAAGATATTTATAAAAGACGTGAACTTAAATACTATTAATATAGACAATATTTCAGGGGTTCTTTCTACCTCAGATCAAATTTATAAGGAGATAGAGCAGGCGGAAATAATAACTACGGCGGTTGGACCAGTTGTACTTGAGAAGATTGCTCCTACTATTGCAAAAGGTATTCAATCTAGAATATCAAAGGAAATAAAGACGCCTCTAAATATTATCGCGTGTGAAAATGCGGTATATGCAAGTAATTTACTTAAAGAAAGTGTGTGTAGATACCTAAATGATCAAGAAAAGATTTTTTTGGAGGAGTTTATTGGATTTCCTAATTGTTCTGTTGATAGGATTGTACCACCTTCGAGAAATGAAAATATGTTAGATGTTACTGTGGAGGATTTTTATGAATGGAATGTCGAAAAAATAGGATTTAGACAAGAAATTCCATCAATAATAGGGATGAATCTAGCAGATAACTTGCTTGCATATGTAGAGCGAAAGCTTTTTACCTTAAATACGGGTCATGCGATAACTGCGTATCTTGGTGTTGCAAACAATATAAGCACAATTGATAAAAGCATCGAAAATGAGGAAATCCTAAAGACTGTGCGAGGAGCAATGCAGGAGAGCGGGAATGGATTGATAGACAAGTTTGGGTTTGACAAAGAGGAACATTATAAGTATATAGAAAAAATAATAGAAAGATTCAAAAATCCTTACCTAAACGATGATGTTAAAAGAGTTGGACGTGAACCACTTAGGAAGCTTTCTCCAAATGATAGATTGATAAAACCACTATTGACTGCAGTAGAATATGGACATAGTGTGGATAATATTATAAAGGGGATAGGTGCAGCGCTTAGTTATTTTTCGGAGTCTGATACTCAGAGTGTAGAATTGAAACAAAAGATTGAAAATCTTGGAGTAAAAAAGACAATAGAAGAGATAACGGGAATTGTCGACCAATCTATAATTGAAAAAATTGTTTGGGAATATTCACAAATAAAAAAATAGGCTAAAAAGTTTTTCCAAACCTTATATTTGGTAAATACATAACCTTATATTTGGTAAATACAATAAAATATAGAATAAATACAGAATATAGAATAAATACAATAGAAAAAATATATTTTTAAAATATATGCAAATGAGGTATTTGTTTTTTCTAAATTAAAGTGGACGCTATAAATTTATAGCGTCCACTTTATTTTCAGAAAATATTTTGAAAAATGATTATTTGAAAAGTGACTAATGTAGCATTGACATCGGCATAAGGATGTAATATAATCGTAAAGTCATAGATAGCGATAAGATAAAAATGTATTATTAAAGTGTATTAAAGGGGAAAAAGATGAAGCTAAAAAAAACCAAAAAAATAATATGGTCTGTAGCGTTGGCGACGCTATTATTTGTATCAAGCACGCAGTCGTTCGCAGACACTACTGTTATTTCTAATGAATCAGTAAATAGTAGTGCGAATACAAAAGTTGATAGTCAGGTAAAAGAAAATTTGGATTTATACTCACAGGAAGGTATAGATGCTTTTGTAGGTAGTTACATTGAAATATATTCACATTCAAAAAGTATCAATAAAGATTCTGTAATTGAATATCAAAGAGAAGATGGTTCAATTACAAGTTTTAAATCAACAAAAGAGGACTCGAGAGATGGGGAGTATTATTTTCTTATAAGCCCCGATACCAGAGGTATGTGGAAAATTTATTCTCTTAATGGACAAAGGATAAAAAATAAAAAGTTGAATTTTATGACATACAGGGATGCAGAAGATTTTAACAAAATAATGAACGCAGACTGGATATTATTAAATAGTAAAATAAAAAGTAAAAACGTGATTACAAAATTTTATCGATATCAAGGTGCAACAAGGATTGAAACTGCAATAAACATATCAAAAAAAGACTTTAGTAAATCGAGTAGCGTAATCATTACAAATGCTTGGAAGCAGACAGATGCAATTGCTGCAAGTTTGCTTGCGACAGAGTTAAATGCGCCGATACTATATACTGGTCAAGGCAGTCTAAATTCAGGGACTATAAGTGAGATAAATAGATTAGGTGCAAAGAATATATATATAGTTGGAGGTACGGATTCTTTAAATAACTCAGTTAGTAAAGATTTAAAGAATATAAAAACTGTAGAAAGTATAAAAAGAATCAGTGGTACAGATAGAGCAGCTACGGCATTAGAATTAGCTAAAGAGGTTTCCAAGTATAAAAAAGGAGCCTCTGCTATTATTGTCTCAGGGGAGTCAGAATTGGATTGCCTAGCTGTGAGTGCAGTGTCAGCTGAAAATAAACTCCCTATGTTATATACAAGGAAGGGAAAACTAGATAATAACTCTAAAAAATTCATTAAAAATAATTTCAAAGGAGTCTTTATGATTGCTGGTGACGGTAAAATAAGCGAATCTTTGAAAAATGAATTGATAAGCTTAGGCCTTAAAATAAAAATCAAACAAGGAAAAAACAGTGATGATCTAAGTTTGGTGCTTGCAAATGATCCAGCTTTCTATAATAATGTAAAAACTATCTTCTTAACTTCAGGAAAAAGTTCTGCGGATGGAATACCAGGAAGTGTACTGGCTGCTAAAAAAGGATTACCACTTATATTGATAGGTGGAAGCGACAATTATGATGGAATAACAAATTTTGTTAATAATAACGATATAAATTCTGCATATATTCTCGGTGGAGTGGATAGTATTTCGTAGTATTTTATCTTGTCAAAAAAAACATAAAAAAATATATAAAAAATATATAAAAAAAGCTTGCATATGCAGGCTTTTTTTGTTAAAATAATCTAGTACGCTCATACAAAGTATGGGTCGTTTTGGGTGGATAAAACAAAAATCGATTAAGAAATTACGAAACACCCGGTACAGTGTATCGGTATTTGGATTTATCTAGTCATGTAAATAAATCAGAAGGAGGGACAGAAATGGCTAAGAATGAAAAAATAAGAATAAGATTGAAATCATACGATCACAAGTTGTTAGATTATTCATCTAGCAAAATAGTAGATACTGCAAAGAAAGCAGGATCTCAGGTATCAGGACCAATTCCTCTTCCAACAGAGAAGAAGGTTGTTACTATACTAAGAGCTGTGCATAAGTACAAAGACTCTAGAGAACAGTTCGAAATTAGAACTCACAAGAGACTAATAGACATAGCTAATCCAACACCAAAGACAGTTGACTCATTGATGAAGCTTGACTTGCCAGCAGGTGTAGATATAGAAATTAAGTTATAAGCCGCCTAAGATAGCAATATCTTAGAATGATTATTCAAACTGAATAATCCGCTGTAAGAAAAAATAGGAGGTAGACATGAAAGGGATTTTAGGAAAGAAATTAGGTATGACACAAGTTTTTACTGCTGATGGACAGGTAGTGCCTGTAACAGTTGTAGAAGCAGGTCCTGTAACAGTGACTCAGATTAAAACATTAGAAAATGATGGGTATCAGGCTGTTCAGGTAGGTTTTTCAGATGTAAAAGAAAAAGCATTGAATAAACCAAAATTAGGACACTTAGCTAAGGCTGGAGTACTAAAGAGAAATCTTAAGGAATTTAGAGTAGATTCATTAGATGGATATGAAGTAGGACAGGAATTAAAAGCTGATTTATTTACAGAAGGCGAAAAAATTGATGTGACTGGAATATCAAAAGGTAAGGGATTCCAGGGGCCAATTAAGAGACATGGACAGAGTAGAGGTCCAGAAACTCATGGTTCAAGATATCACAGAAGACCAGGTTCAATGGGTGCTTGTTCTTACCCGGGTAGAGTTTTTAAGAACAAGAAACTAGCAGGACATATGGGAAGTGTAAAGGTTACAGTTCAAAATCTTGAAGTTGTAAAAGTAGATGCTGAAAAGAATCTTTTATTAATAAAAGGCGCAATTCCAGGCGCTAAGGGATCAGTAGTAACTGTTAAAGCAGCTATTAAGGGTTCTAACTAATCAATAAAGGAAAGGAGGATTAACAATGCCAAAGATTAATGTATTAAACGTATCAGGCCAGAATGTTGGTGAAATTGAATTAAATGATTCAATATTTAATATAGAAGTTAACGAACACGTTCTTTACGAAGCAGTAAAGTGCCAGTTAGCTAATAAGAGACAAGGTACTCAGTCTGCTAAGACTAGAGCAGAAGTTAGAGGTGGCGGTAGAAAGCCATGGAGACAAAAAGGTACTGGTAGAGCTAGACAAGGTTCTATAAGATCTGTACAGTGGGTAGGCGGTGGAGTTGCATTTGCACCAAAGCCAAGAAGCTATAGCTACTCATTACCAAAGAAGGTTAGAAGACTTGCAATGAAGTCAGCTTTATCTTCAAAGGTTCAGGATAACGAAATAATAGTACTAGATGCACTAAGTTTCGAAGCTCCAAAGACAAAAGAAATGGTAAGCATATTTAAAAATGTAAACGCAGCAAAGAAAACTTTAGTTGTAACTGCTGATAATGATGTAAATGTTGTTAAATCAGTTAGAAATATAGAAGGTGCTAATGTTTGTCACGTAAGCACACTAAATGTATATGATATTCTAAACTGTGATTCATTCATCATAACTCAAGATGCAGTTAAGAAAGTGGAGGAGGTGTACGCGTAATGACAAATCCACATGATATAATCATAAGACCAGTCGTAACAGAACAGTCAATGGCTGAAATGGGAAATAAGAAATACACTTTTGTTGTTGCTAAGAGTGCCAACAAAACTGAAATAAAGAAAGCGGTAGAAAAGATTTTTGACGTAAACGTAGAAAAAGTAAGTACATTAAACTACGACGGAAAAATGAAGAGAATGGGAAGAACTGCAGGAAAGACAGCAAGCTTTAAGAAGGCTGTAGTTAAGCTTACTGCAGAAAGCAAGGATATAGAATTCTTCACAGGAATGTAATACTAAAAAGGAGGATATGAATAATGGCTATTAAAAAGTTTAAACCAACTTCCCCTGCCCTTAGACAGATGACAGTATTAAAGTCTGATGAAATAACATGCAACCAGCCAGAAAAGTCACTTCTTGTTAACCTTAAGAAGAATGCTGGTAGAAATGTTCACGGTAAAATTACTGTACGTCATAAAGGTGGCGGAAATAAAAGAAAATATAGATTGATAGATTTCAAGAGAAATAAAGATGGTATACCTGCTAAGGTTGCTACAATTGAGTACGATCCAAACAGAACTGCAAATATCGCACTTCTTCACTATGCAGATGGTGAAAAGAGATATATCTTAGCTCCAGTAGGGCTAAAGGTAGGAAGCACAGTTCTTTCAGGTAAAGGTGCTGATATCAAACCAGGTAACTGCTTAGAATTAAGAGATATGCCTGTTGGTACATTGGTGCACAATATCGAGCTAAAGGCTGGAAAAGGTGGACAGCTAGTAAGAACTGCTGGTGTTTCTGCTCAGTTAATGGCAAAGGAAGGTACAAAAGCACTTCTTAGATTACCATCAGGAGAAATGAGATATGTAAACAACAACTGTAGAGCTACTATAGGTCAGGTTGGAAACATAGAACATGGAAACATAGTAATAGGTAAGGCCGGAAGAAAGAGACACATGGGAGTTAGACCTACTGTAAGAGGATCTGTAATGAACCCTAATGACCATCCACACGGTGGTGGTGAAGGTAGATCTCCAATAGGTAGACCATCACCTGTTACTCCATGGGGTAAACCAGCTCTTGGATATAAGACTAGAAAGAAAAAGAAAGCTTCAAATAAGCTTATAGTATCTAGAAGAACTAAGTAATATTCTAAATTTACTCGGGAAGGAGGATTATTAATGTCAAGATCAACAAAAAAAGGACCTTTTGTCCATGCAGGATTATTTAAAAAGGTTGAAGCGATGAACGCTAGTGGAAACAAAGAAGTTATTAAGACTTGGTCAAGAACTTCAACAATATTCCCACAGTTTGTAGAGCATACTATAGCTGTTCACGATGGAAGAAGACACATACCTGTTTATATAACAGAAGATATGGTTGGACATAAATTAGGAGAATTCGTTCCTACAAGAACTTTTAGAGGTCACAAGGACGATGAAAAATCTTCAAAGAGAAAATAACTAATTGAAGGTGAAAGGAGGAAAATCAATGGGAGCAAAGGCTACAGCTAAATACGTTCGTGTATCATCTAGAAAAGCTGGACAGATATGCGACTTAGTTAGAGGAAAAGACGTAAATGAAGCGTTGGCTATATTGAAGTTTACACCTAGATATGCATCTGAAATAGTTGCTAAGGTAGTAAAGTCAGCAGCAGCAAATGCTGAGAACAATCACGATATGGACGCAGAAAAATTATATATAGCATCGATAGTTGCAAATCAAGGCCCAACAATGAAGAGATTCATGCCTAGAGCACAGGGTAGAGCGACTGCGATAAGAAAAAGAACATCTCATATAGAGGTAGTTGTAAAGGAAAGAGAAAACTAATATAAAGGAGGGACACAAATGGGTCAGAAGGTAAATCCACACGGCTTAAGAGTTGGTGTTATTAAAGATTGGGACTCAAGATGGTTCGCTAATGATAGAAAAGAGTTCGGTGAGTTCCTAAAAGAAGATAATACTTTAAGAACACATTTAAAGAAAGAACTATATTCAGCTGGATTAGCTAAGATAGAGATAGAAAGATCTGCTAACAAGATCAAAATGGACTTACACGTTGCAAAGCCAGGTGTTGTAATAGGTAAGGGAGGAGCTGGAATCGAAGCTCTAAAAGCTAAGTTAGAAAAGATGACTAAGAAAACTGTTATTCTTAACATAATCGAAGTTAGAAATATTGATAAAAATGCTCAGTTAGTTGCTGAAAATATTGCTCAGGCGATAGAAAGAAGAATCGCATTTAGAAGAGCTATGAAGCAGGCTGTTCAGAGAACTATGAAATCAGGTGCAAAGGGAATCAAGGTAAGTGCATCAGGTAGACTTGGTGGAGCTGAAATGGCTAGAACTGAAGGATATAGCGAAGGAAATGTACCACTACAGACATTGAGATCTGACATAGAGTATGGTTTTGCAGAAGCAAACACTACTTATGGAAAGATAGGTATCAAAGTTTGGATTTGTAATGGCGAAATTCTTCCAGGAAGAAACCTTTCAACTGAAAGAGAAGAAAAGAAGGCTGAAAGAAAGAACGCTAGAGACAACAAGAGAAATTCTAGAGGAAACGATAGAAAAGGAAATAGAAATAACGATAGAAGAAATAATAATAGAGGTCCTAGAGCTTCAAAAAGAGAAGCAAAGCAGGACTAATTAGTTCGGAAGGAGGAAACTACTCATGTTAATGCCAAAGAGAGTAAAGCGTCGTAGAGTTCATAGAGGAAGCTTAGCTGGTAAGGCACAAAAAGGTAATAAAGTTACTTATGGTGAGTTTGGTCTAGTTGCACTAGAACCATCATGGATAACATCTAACCAGATAGAAGCAGCCAGAATCGCGATGACAAGATATATAAAAAGAGGTGGTCAGGTTTGGATCAAAATCTTCCCACATAAACCAACAACAAGAAAGCCTGCAGAAACTCGTATGGGTGCTGGTAAGGGTTCTCCAGAGTATTGGGTAGCAATAGTAAAGCC
>JBDHVM010000011.1:0-14000 GCA_039809725.1 Peptostreptococcus sp. | reverse complement strand
TAAACAGTCATCTTTTATTTGATTTTTCAAAGTTTTAACAATATGATCTTGACCAATAATATCATCAAAAATCAATGGTCTATACTCTCTATACAAAGCCTTATGCATATTTTCCTCCATAAAAAAATAACAATCCCATTAACTGGGATTGTGAATATATATGTTTAAACTGCACACCATTCATCGACAAAAACCTCCAACCGTTGCTTATGTAGTTAGCTCCTCACAGGCTTCCTCAAGTCACATAAAAGTGATCACTTACCGCTGCTTTCTTCCGAATCTGACGGAGTTTATGAGCTTTCATTGCTTAAGACCTACAAATCTACACCACTTGCATAAGACTGCATTACAGATTAAGTTGCCTCCGAATGGAATTCAACCCCGCTGAAGCGGATTGCGGGTTACAGGGCACCGCTATCTCCCCATCTAGTGCAGCAAAATTATAACCATAGATAAATAGTCAACATATTATTTCAATCTGAGTTAATTACAAAATTGAAACGATACAAGTTCTATAGAAATATTGTTTTTATTCCTACATATTAATCAATATCTATAAGCGATATGAACAATTTAAATAATATCATACAAAAAAAGAATATTCAATACTTATTTTACAATTAGCAGTATTAAACTATCTGTAAATATTTTTTTATTTATACAAACTCAGGATCTTAGCTTTATTATAAATAGTCTGATTATAGGTTAATATAAAATAAAAATAGTGAATTTTCTCACTATTCACACTATTTCTATTGACTATTATTATCATATTTACTATCATATAGTTAAGCATATTTTGTAAGGAGGGAATAATATGTCTGAAGAAAAAAAGGCTTTTGGCTGTGGTAGCAAGGCTGCGGAAAAACCTAAAAGTGAGGCAATTTCTGCTAATAATAACGAAGAAAAGTTTGAACCTAAAGAGGAGGTAGTGAGTATGTTACACGTAGGAAGAATGGCACCAGATTTTACAATACCAGCTTATCATAAGGGTAATTTTACAACTGTACAATTAAGTGAATACAAAGGTAAGTGGGTTGTACTTTGTTTCTATCCAGGAGACTTCACATTTGTGTGAGCCACTGAAGTATCAGCAGTTGCTGATAGGTATGAAGATTTCCAAAAACTAGGAGTTGAAGTTATTTCTGTAAGTGTAGACAGTGTTTTTGTTCATAAAGTTTGGAATGATACAGAATTATCCAAAATGGTTGATGGTGGAATACCATACAAAATGGGCTCAGATGCAGGCGGAGATTTAGGTAAATTATACGGAATATACGATGATGTTGCAAAAGTAGATACAAGAGGTAGATTTATAATAGATCCAGACGGTGTTGTTCAAGCATTTGAAGTACTTACACCTCCTGTTGGTAGAAATGTTAATGAAGCTCTTAGACAAGTTCAAGCATATCAACTTGTTAGAGAGACAAAGGGAATGGAAGTTACTCCTTCAGGTTGGCAGCCAGGAAGAAAAACTCTAAAACCAGGTCCAGAATTGGTATCTAATGTTTGGAAACACTGGACTGTAAAAGATGCTAGATAAACTGAATATAAGTTGATTAAATTAAAAAACGGAGAGAGAGGGATTCGAACCCTCGGTGCAGTATCACCACACACTCGCTTTCCAGGCGAGCCCCTTAAACCACTCGGACATCTCTCCATGTATTATCAACTATTCAATAATATCAAAAAAATAATAATAAGTAAATAGAAAAAGTTAATTGTATTTTTATTCAGTAAAATACCTCGATATTTCCTTTATTAATTATTCTTTTGAATTTATTACTTTACAAAATACAAAAAAACAACGACTCAAGTCATTGAAAATAGTGACTTCAGGGTCGTTTGTTTTTTTTAATATGTATATATACAGTTTTATTTTGCTACATAAACCTGATGTAGATATTCATTCCATCCTTAATGTCTATATTATTAAATCAAATTTATCGTCATTTAAACTATATATGTTCTATCTTATTTTATTTTATTTTAATGATTTTATTTCTTCAATACACTTCTTATATACCAATGATGATACTGCTACTCCAATTATTATATTAATAATAATCATAAAAATATAATCCAATATATATACATTATATTTAAAGTTAATTAAATATACTCCTATCTTAAAGTAATATATAGTTTGTATAATTAAAGCCATAATAGAACCAACTATACCAGACAAAGCTCCAATGTATAATCCTTCTCTTACCGATATTTTATTTATTGATTTTGGTGTACAACCTAATTTATTGAGTAAGGAATAATCATAAAGTCTATTGAAAAATTCGTTAACTATAACATTTACTAGATTTACTATTCCCAATATAAATATAACAACTGCTATTACCTTAATCAATAGCATCTTATTATGTCTTTGTGTATTTAGCTCATTATTCTCTTTTTCAATATCTCGGATAGCAGTTCCTGGATAATTATTAAATGTCATATATATCTTCTTATCAAGATATGTATTTTCCTTACTCATACCCTTGTTTTGCTTATATATATTTATAGCTTTATACCCATCAAATTTAAAGGCATTAGCAAATTGTTTATTAGTCATTATTACTTGAGGTGAGTCATTTGCTACATAGTATGAGTCTAAATATATATTATTTTTTACAATAGCACCTACTTTAAATTTAATTGTTTCTAAATCATTTTCTAATCCATTTAAATATTTTTGTATATCTACAGAGTTTCCTTTTGGATAACTTATGCTTATTTCATCTCCAACCTTATAATTTAAAAGAGGCTTTTTATCTATTTCAGGGTTATAAAGAATAACTTCATTACCTTTTATATTTTTAACATCTCCAGATAATGTATATTTTTTTAATTCATCTAACATTTTGTCATCATATCCAAATGCAGATATTTTCAGTGTATACTTCTCATTATTTTTTGTTAATAGACCTTTTAAAACATTTTTATAATATACAGAGTTTCCTAGATTATTGAAATACTTAATATTATTAACTCTATCTTTTTTCATATCCATTCTAGAATATAAAGAATTAACTTTTTCTATTTTTCTTATTAAAGGCTTGCCACTCGAATCCTTAATATTTTCTAATATTCTTACATCTCTTTCACTAAAACCATCTGAAATATTTTGACTAGGTTGCATATTAATACTGTAATCAAGTTCATTTTTATTTAGCTCAGCCATATACTTATTTTGTTGTTCCTCAACTCTTATATAGTAGCTAGCAAATATGATTAAAGACGTAGATACAGATAGCGATATAATTATTGATATTATATTTTTTTTATATCTATATACATACGCCATTGCAAGCTTTGAATTTATGTTTTTATTAAATCTCTTGACTTCTTTGGATTTGCTGTAATTTTCTATATTACTATTTAAAAGTTCAATATTGGTGTATTTAAATATCTTTCTTGTATATAATATTGAAATAACAGCAATGTTAATAAAAAGTACAACTATTATGCTAAATATCGATTTAAAATCTATAATCAAGTTAGTTGTATTTAAAGATATATTCGTTGAAAAAGTTCTAATGATATTTGGAATAATAGTATTTATCATATACCCTACAATTCCACATCCTAAAATAAAGGCTGCTAGTTCAATTATTAATAATTCTAGAAAACTCATTGATAACAGAGAGTTTTTCTTAATTCCTAATGCTAAATAGGTTCCATATTCCTTACTTCTTTCAACTATATATATGTTATAAATTGCATATAGTATATATATATTTATTATTGAAATAACAAATATAATAGCTAGTATATTCTTATAGTTATTAGATAATATAGCCGTATTTAGCATTTTGTTTACACCTATGTCTTTAGAATTTACTCCTATTCCTATAAGTATATCCTCAAAATCCTTTAAATACTTTTTATCAATTACTAAATTATATTTATTATTCTTATAATCCTCATCCGCATTTGGATTAAAAGCATATATTTGCAAGACACCATTTAACTTTAAATTAGGAGAATCACTTAAAATTCCCACTAATTTATACTCTTTGGATATTGTATTTTCGTTGTTAAATTGACTTAAAACTACATTATCCCCTATCTTCAAATCTGAGTTTAAATTCTTTAAAACCCATTGTTCTAATGCGATTTCATTTGTCTTCTCTGGCATTCTGCCAGATAATAAATCTAATTTATTTATTTTTAAATAGTCCTTATTAACACTAAGTATGTTAAATGTCGTATTAGATTTTTCTGATGATGAATCAATATAGTTAGATCTACCTATTAGCTCTACTCCTGGTCTAGATTTTATTTCTTCCAGTTGATTTTTATCCTTTAACTTGACTCTAAAATTATCTGAAGATATCTCATATTTTATGTTTATTACTTCACTTTCCTTTACGCCGTTATATACAATTACACTTGTAATAAAAAATATATTGCTAAGTAATAAGCATATAAATATTGATAGAGCTCTTTTTTTATTTTTAATCATATTTCTACAAACTATATTCAAAGTCACATTATTTCTCCCTTAAAGTATCTACTTAATTGTAAAACAAAATTAAACTTTGCACTGTCACTAAATAAGTGAAAGACCTTCCGAGATAGACTTACATCAGAAATTTTTCCACGGAAACTTGATACTGCTATAAGTGGAAAACTAAAAATAAAAACTGTATTTTTTCTTTATATATTTATTTCCACGCCAAACTATTTTTTTGAGTTTCTTTTATTTGAAAAGAACTCCACTAGCATTCTTCTACACTCTTCTTCCAAAATCCCATAGGACACATCTATTTTAGAGTCACTATATATATCTTTTTTCATATTATTGTGCTTATCTACTATATGATTTTTTTCGTGTTTTACTCCTATATGTATGGATTTTATCCTTGAGTTTATAATTGCACCTGCACACATAAAACACGGCTCCATAGTAACGTAAAGCTCACAATCAGAGAGCCTCCACCTATTAAGATTTTTTGCAGCTTCTCTTATTGCAGATATTTCAGCATGCATAGTAGGATCTTTTGTGTACTCAATACTATTAAATCCTCTTCCAACAATTTCTCCATTATAAACAACAACTGCTCCTATTGGCGTTTCATCAAGTTCGTACGCTTTTAAAGCTTCTTTTATTGCCTCAGACATAAAAGTTTCATCTTTATTAAAATTATCGTACATACTTTATCGTTCCTCTCCAGTTTGAAAGCTTCTACTACTTTACTAATAATTTTTATTCATATGTTACATATTCCTCAGTATTTTTGATTTTTGCTTCAAATGCACCTCTTACTGAACTGTATCCTACGGCATATGTTCCATTATCGAAGTCTGAGTTTCCATACTTTTTCAAGGCACGTTTCCAAATATCAACCTCTTCATTATTAGGATATTTTATTATAATTTTTGATGAATCTGAATCTTTATTTGGCTTTGATGAGAAAAATGTTGCATTTCTTCCATTACTCTCAGAAAATTCTTTGACTGCATCATGACATGCGAAGTGATCAAATCTTCCTTCACTGGCGTCGAACTCATTTTTTGCAAGTGTTTTGTATGAGAAATTTTTTCCATGTGTATCTTCAAATTTCTTAATGGCGTTCGTTACCTCTTCTTTTGTTAAATCAAGGTTTAAATTTTTCATATTTATTATCTTGTCCTCATTTAGCCCTAACTCACTAAGAGCATTTTTCATTTCTAGATTCCTAATATATACAAAGTCACCCCTGCTTATTTTACTTTTTTTTGCCTTAAAAAGCTTATACTCTAGACTTTCATACGCTCTACTTTTACTACCGTCTGTCATTAAAATCAAATACACTTCTCTTCCATCTTTAATATCTCTTATAATATCTAGCCCCATATCAAGTGTTTCATCATCTTGGTGTGGATTTATATATACTACTCCAGTTGTATATTTTTTTATTTTTCCACCTACTGCAATTACCTTCTGGAAATGAAGATCAAAAAGTTCTTCAGCCGAATTTTTAACCAACATTATATCAGAATCAAATTCATGTGATAGTGGTATTGCTGATACTGTATCAGCAAAGTTTTTTCCCGAAGCAACTACCACTTTTTTTGAATTTGGATAAAATTCATTATGTACAATTTTTGATGTTTCATACCTATCCACTCCTGATATTCTTTTGGCGTTTATTATTTTATTTACAGATTCTTGCCCAATTGTACTATCTCCACCAACTACAATTACCTCTTTTGCTTGGTATGAATTTATCTTATCTACTGTCTGCTGATCAATGTCTCTTTCTACTAAAAACATTGGTACTCCTTTTTTTGCAGCGTATGAAGATATTGCAATTGAGTCAGCAAAGTTGTTTGAACTGGCTAATATTATTTTGTCCATTTTTTCATTTTTACCAATAAAGTTATTTACATTGACACTTAATTCAAACGGAGTATTTCCAGTTATTTCAACTACTTCAATATCTAGTCTATTCAGCTTATCAACTATGTTTTTAGAAATGTTCTCTCCTATTAAAAAAACTTTTTTTACTCCAAGTCTACTTATTTCATTTATATTTTCATTTGAAAGATAGTCTGACTTATTAAGCAATATTGGAGCTTTCAACTTCAATGACAATAATGATGATGAAATACTACTTATATAACTTTTTCCGTCTACTATTATCGCATTTGTCGATCTATTGTATGTAAAGTTAGATACTTTTAAAGATGTTTCATACCTGTCAGATCCAAATATAGAAATATACTCTTTTGATCTATCGCCTTTAAAAGAAGAAAGGACTTCATACGCAGATGACTTATTTACAAATATACACATAGAAATAACTATTGCTACCGAAAGAGATAACATTTTAAATACATTTTTCATTTTAATTTTTATCATCTATACCACCTTAATATCTTAATTAAATAATAGTTTTCAACTTAAATTTATTTTTTTAAATTACACTACTAGATTATCAGAGTATGGTACTTTTTTCAATATTTTTCAGTTATTTTAACCTCTAATTAGTAAATTTTATTTTATCTCGGTTATTCATTAATTTCATATTTCATAATACCTGACATCATACATACGCCAGAAGCACCCTTTCCTATTGCGAGTTTGCTGTTTTTATCATCTATTCCACCAATTGCAAAAACGGGGATATCCACATTATTAGTTACATCTGTTAAAAAATCTACCCCTCTTGCACTAAGTCCTCTTTTACAATCTGTATCGAAAATATGACCTGCTGTAATATATGTCGCCCCAAAGCTACTAGCTATTTTTGCTTCCTCCGCACTATGTATTGAAACTCCGATGTTTTCATAGTTATCAAATAATTTTTTATTCTTATCCACAGATTCTGATATTTCTATCATAGTGCCATATGGTAAATGTACGTTTTTTATCCCCAACTCTATACACTTTTCCCAATAATAATGTGCATAAACTTTGACATCATATTCTTCACATACTTCAATTATTCTTCCAAGTAGCAGTATATACTCATCTTCTGGTAAATCTTTCTCCCTGACAACAATAGAGTCAATCTTATATTTATTAAGGTATTTACCAGAAGAATATTTTTTTAGTATATCTGAAATTCTACCCACTAAATCATCACATAAGAACCTGTTAGTTATTATTTTTAACAATATTTTATTTTCCATATTTCATCTCTGTCAAATTTATATACTCACTCATCACTGGCTGTAGACCAGCATCTTTAATAGCATTAAACACCTCATCAACTGTTCTTGAATCTGATATTTCAAATTGCTCGTCTCCTCTATTTTCTTCTACCTCTTCAGAGTGACTACCTATACCTGTACTTACGCCAGCAGAAACTTTTGTAGCTGCAATTTTTATTATATTATCTCTGAATTTTGCACCCTCTCTTGTTGAAACCGTAATATTAGCAAACGGAAGAAATATTCTATATGCACATATAATCTGCAACAATTGTCTTTCATGAACGTCTTTTGGATTAATTTTATCATTGTTTATAATAGGTCTAAGTCTAGGACATGAGATTGCAATTTCAGCGTGTGGATATTTTTGTTGCATTAGATATGCGTGATATCCTGTCGCAAAAGCATCTTTTCTAAAATCGTCAAGTCCTAATAATGCCGCAAAACCAACGCCTCTCATTTCACCTTTTAGAGCTCTTTCCTGAGCATTTAACCTATATGGAAAAATTCTCTTATGTCCAGCAAGATGAAGTGTTTCATATTTATCAGAGTTGTAAGTTTCTTGAAAAACTGTGACATAATCCACTCCACAAGAGTTTAAATATGCGTATTCATCTGTATTTAATGGATATATCTCAACACCTACAACATTAAAATATTTTGTAGCTAGCTTGCAGGCTTCTCCAATATATTTAACATCAGATTTTGCCCTACTTTCACCTGTTAATATCAGGATTTCTTTTAATCCTGTTTTTGCAATAGCCTTCATTTCCTCTTCAATTTGTTCAATATTTAATTTGGATCTTTTTATCTTATTATGAACATTAAATCCACAATATATACAATAGTTTTCACAGTAGTTTGCAATATACAGTGGAGTAAACATATATATTGAATTTCCAAAGTGTTTTCTAGTTTCTTCCTGTGCCCTTTTGGCTATATCTTCAAGAAAATCAAGAGCTACTGGAGAAAGTAGACTCTGAAAATCTCTAGGAGATAATACTTCTTTTGAAAGAGCATTTTTCACATCAAACTCTGTAAAATCGTTGTAATTATATTTTTCCATTTCTTCTATCACGTCATTCATAATACTGGAATCTATTATTTCCATACCCTTCATATATTCCATATGATTAATTCTATCGTTTTTATTCATTTTTTACTCCTTTTATAAGAATTTTTTTACTTGTGAGAACGAAATTCTCCTCTAAAAAAGTGTCTCTTCACCTTCCAATAATACTTTTAGTCCTCTAAAAAGCCTGTAAGTGGTGATGATGCCGAACTTCCGTTTTGAATTACCCTTCCTAATTTTGCAAGATATGCCTTTCTTCCCGCTTCAATCGCAAGTTTAAAAGATTCAGCCATCATAGGTATATCTCCAGCGGTTGCAATAGCCGTATTTGCCATTATTGCTGCCGCTCCCATCTCCATAGCTTCACAAGCTTGAGAAGGTCTTCCTATCCCAGCATCAACAATTATAGGTAGGTCTATCTCTTCAATTAGTATCTTTATAAAATCTTTCGTTGCAAGTCCTTTATTTGATCCAATAGGTGAACCTAGAGGCATAATACACGCCGCTCCTGCATTTTTTAAATCTCTTGCAACGTTTAAATCTGGATACATATATGGCATCACAATAAATCCTTCCTTTGCAAGTATTTCAGTAGCTTTAATAGTTTCATAATTATCTGGTAAAAGATATTTTGAATCTCTTATTACCTCAATTTTCACAAAATCTCCACATCCACATTCTCTAGACAGCCTAGCAATTCTCACGGCTTCTTCTGCATCTCTTGCTCCTGAAGTATTTGGTAATAGTGTTATTCCCTTTGGTATATAATCCAATATATTCTCAATTTCTCCACCAACAGCCCTTCTAAGTGCAAGTGTTATCATTTCTGCACCCGCATATTTCACAGCGCTATTTATTAGTTCTAGTGAATACTTTCCAGAACCCAATATAAATCTTGAATCAAACTCTCTACCACCTATTATTAACTTATCACTCATCTTAAATTCCTCCATCTGTTTTTTTATTCTTTATTTAATAAAATTCTCAAAATCATATTCGCTTGATGTCCCGCACAAACACTTACCCTTGGAGCCATCATGCCATCTATTTCCTCCATATCACTTCTTTCATCTCCACATATATAGAGATTATTGATTTTCTTTGTAGTTTTTATTTCATTTGGAGTATCAATTCCAGCCATTCCAGAACCTGAAACTACAACTTTATCAGTATAATTTGACAATATTTCATTAATAACCATTGATTTTACACTAGCTTCATCTAAAGCCTCACAAACAACTGGATATTCTTTTATTATCTCGTGTAAATTATCTTTATTTATCCTTTTATCGCAAATTTTCACATCAATAAACGGATTTATCTCTTCAATAACCTCTTTAATTGCATAAACCTTTTTTTTACCAATATGACTCAACCTATAATACTGTCGATTTAAATTGCTCGCTTCTACAATATCAAAATCACAAATATAAATATGACCAACACCACATCTAGCTAGATTTACAGCAACATTAGAACCAAGACCACCAGCACCCAGTATACAAACCTTAGATCCCTTTAATGCTTTATATGACGATTTAATATTTCTCTTGTAAATCATCTCTTCATCCACTTCGTTAATATTATCAAGTATTTTAATATTTGTTCCTTTCTTCGTATCTTTATCCACTTTTTTAACACCTTTCAAATTTTTTTATTATCCACCACCTACAAAACAAACAATTTCTACTTTATCACCACTTATAATAACGATTTCTTCGTATTGATCTCTTTTTACTATACTTCCATTTAACTCGACAGCAATTCTATCAGTTTTATACTCTTTAATTTTAAGATATTCTAGCAGACTTATTTCCTCTATATCCTCTTTTTTTCCATTTACAATTATCACTCTTATCCCTCCTTTCCAATAAATTATTTTTCTTGTGAATATATATTTATAACAAGACAAATCTCAAGAATTTTTAGCTTTAGCTAAAATTCGACATAAGCGTTTCAACGAGGCACGTTCTTCGCCGAGTTATAACAAGACAAATCTCAAGGTTTTTTAGCTTTAGCTAAAATTCGACATAAGCGTTTCAACGAGGCTGAACTTTGCCGAGTTATAACAAGACAAAAAAAGAACGCACGAAGGAAACTGACACCCGTGGTGGTGTCCCCCTTCGTGCGTAAAATATCAATAAGACAAATCTATAAGATAAATCTTTTTCTCAATTTTTTTACTACACTCTATATAACATGATACTTTAAAAGTATAATTTTTACAATAGTTTTGTATTCGTTACTTTTTTATTTTCTATATACATAATCAGCAAAATAATAAAATGTATTAAAATCAACTATTTAATTATATCACATCTCATATATGGTCTTAGTACCTCAGGTACTATTACACTTCCGTCTGCTTGCTGATAGTTTTCAAGTATTGCTGCCACTGTTCTACCTACAGCTAATCCTGATCCATTCAATGTATGAACATACTCAGTTTTTGCATTTCTATCCCTTTTAAATCTAATGTTAGCTCTTCTAGCTTGGAAATCTTCAAAGTTTGAACAAGAAGAAATTTCAACGTATCTATTATAGCTTGGCATCCAAACTTCAAGATCATACTTCTTAGCAGCTGTAAAACCTAGATCTCCAGTACATATTTTAACTACTCTATATGGAAGTTTTAATAGTTGTAACATTTTTTCAGCATCATTTGTCAAAGATTCTAACTCATTATATGAATCTTCTGGCTTTACAAATTTTACAAGTTCAACTTTATTAAACTGATGTTGTCTAACCAAACCTCTTGTATCTCTTCCTGCAGAACCTGCTTCAGATCTAAAACAAGGTGTATATGCACAGTGTTTAATAGGTAATGTATCAAAATTAACTATCTCATTAGCATAAATATTTGTAACAGGCACCTCAGCAGTAGGAACTAAGAAATAATCCACACCTTCTAATTTAAACATATCTTCTTCAAACTTTGGAAGCTGTCCAGTTCCTGTAAAGCTATTTCTATTTGCCATAAATGGAGGCATAACTTCAGTATACCCATGATTTTCAGTATGATAATCTAAGAAAAATGAAATCAAAGATCTCTCCAACTTTGAGCCTAATCCTTTATATAGTGTAAATCTAGAACCTGTTATTTTTCCAGCTCTTTCAAAATCTAAAATATCAAGGTCAGTTCCAACATCCCAATGTGCTTTATTTTCAAAGTCAAATTCAGTTTGTTCGCCCCATCTTCTAATTTCTACATTATCTTCGTCTGTTTCTCCTTGAGGCACATCTGGATGAGGTACGTTTGGTATTCTTAGTAGTTTATACTGTAGTTTATCTTCAACTTCTTTAAGTTGTGAATAAAAGTCTTTAATTCTATCAGATAACTCTTTTAATTCAGCCTTTATCGCTTCTGTATCTTCTCCATTTTTCATCATGACAGGTATTTTTTTTGAGTCAATATTTGATTGATTTTTTAGAACTTCAACTTCTTTTAATATATTTCTTCTCTGATCGTCAAGCTCAATCACTTCATCTAAATCCTTTGCATCAAACTCACCTTCACCTCTTCTGCCCATCAAAACCTTAATTTCCTCAAGATCTTCTCTTATTCTTTTTACATCTAACATAATTGTACCTCCTTAAATTTTTTAAAACTTGTCGAAGCCATACAACTTCGCTAATTATTTTTTATTGTAGATATATTAATAATTTTTATTTCTCAATCTTTTTTCTGCAATAAAAAAACTTTCATCCCAAATAAGGGACGAAAGTAATATTTCCGCGTTACCACCCTAGTTGATCAATAAAATGATCCACCTCAAACCTTTAACGCAGGTGCTACGTTTGGTGCTATTTCAAACCAAAAACTTCGGAGTAGATTCTGTAAAATATGTAGAGGATTCTCACCAAACATCCTCTCTCTGAATACAAAATTAAACATACTAAGCTCCATCATCGCCTAATTTATAATTATGAGTATATTATATCTCAATAAGTTTTGTTTTTCAAGATAAATTTAGTCTATTGATATTAATTCATACCACTGACAATATTTCACTTTGAAAAACTAAAGTTATTTAATTTATTTTAATTAAGTTTTTTATTAGTTAATGCTACCTACTATATTTACTCTTGAGAACCTTATGCTATTTGAATCAAATTCATTTTTAAATCTTTCCATCAATTCATAATAGACCTTCCAATAATCATCTGTTTTAACCCAAGGCTTTGCTATGAATTTAATAATATTGTTGTTCATAGAGTCCACTCCAACTAACGGCTCAGGTGTTTTTAGTACCCTTTTTTCTGAGTCAAAAACCCTGTTTACTATTTCATATAATACTTTGATGTCCGTATCATATTCAACATTGAATACAAAATCTATTCTTCTCATATTCTGTGCTGTATAGTTTATAACTGAATTTGATGTAAGTTGAAAATTAGGAACTACTATAAGTTTATTATCAACTGTTTTAAGAGTCGTTGAAAATAACTGAATCTCTCCTACAGTTCCTTCTACATCAACACATTTTATATAATCACCTATTTCAAACGGCTTAAAAAACAGTATTATCATGCTCGATCCTAAGTTTGAAAGTATCTCCTTAAAAGCGAAACCTATACTGAATCCAGCTGCCCCTATTATTGCCAATAATGAGTTTGTATTTATACCAAGCCCACCAAGAGCCTGCATACAAGCTAATATTATAATTACTGCTTGTATAAAGTGTATTAGAAAACTTATTATTCCTATACTTGATTTATATTTAAAAAGTACCTTAGTTAAAACTTTTTTCACAAACTTTGCTAACAAAACACCTATAATCAAAGTAGCCGCAGCAACTGCTATTGACGGAAGTTTTTCAGAAAAAAACTGCATATACTTTCCAAAAATAGATGTCTGTTTTATAATTGATTGTTCCATTTGATCACCTCTCAATCTCGGTAAGTTCAATTATACATCATAGGTTAATACAAGACAAGACTCACATTAGTTTTCGTATTTAAAAAAATAATTCCTGTTTTTAAAGTAATAAACAGGAATTATTTTTATATTAATTTGGGTGTTTATGTATCTGCTTTTTTAATGCGTAAATCCTACAATCCTCTTCTCACCCTTGTGATGATAAAGAATTGTTGCTTGGTTTAAATCATTTACAGCTGATTTTAAATCATCTATATATGATTTTGCCATATTTATACTGAAATCAGATCTAACAACTATTCTTTGTATAATCACATCTGATAGGTTTTCAGGTAGTGGATATGCTGGCACCTGCCATCCTTTTGTAAGTATTCTGTCTTCAAGTTCATATAGTGTCCAAAGTCTTTTATC
>JBDHVM010000010.1:0-14735 GCA_039809725.1 Peptostreptococcus sp. | reverse complement strand
TCACTTCTTCCATTACAAATAGTAATTACGTTGGCTCTTACTGCCGGTTTATTTTTACTGCACAAATTAAAAATACAAATACATATTCCACATAAACAATATATTGTACAACGGCATTATCTATACCATTCAGTCTTAGATATTTATTAAATACTGTAGCCGCATACAATGTAATTGTCGTAGATGCAGCGTAACATGACCAACTTGGATAAAATCCATTAAACATCTGAAACAACATATTAATAACTACTAATAGTAAAATTACTTGAGATATAATAAATAAAATCCACAGCCTTCCTACATCTATATTTGAAGAAATTATTATATATGCAGAAAGTATCGTACTCACAGGAACAGCAATAAGCGAAAAAAGTGGTTTTGCAGCATTTGTATCATTTCTCTTAAAAACTTTGATCAAAACCAGTGGCATAATAACTGCAGAAACAAAAATGGTAAAATAAAATACCGCTGTTCCAAACACAATCATACCGAAATCCTTACAAGTAATTGCAGCTATCCCTATACCTGAATATACTAAAAACCAGCTAGGAAAAATGTATTTAAATTTAAAATTAATCACGTACTTTATCGTAAACACTACCATTACTAATATATGTATAAAGACACCCGCTACCCAAAAGTATATATTTCCCTTGTCCAAAACTCCCTTCATCCACTCAGCAATCATCATAAGTGACATTCCAAAAGTGGCAAACAATGAAAGTCCAACAGGAGATTTTAAAGAATTAAAAAATCCCTTAAAATCTAAAAATACTTTTAAAATAGTTGAAACCATTAAAATAAGTGATATAATCATACAAATATCACTTAGGAATGTTATTACACCCTGGAATATATTACCAAGAATAACCCATCCCAAAGCTAAAACTGTAATTGGTAGAGGTAGTTTAGATAAAAAAATCTTCAAATTAATCACCTCTTAATCAATAATATAAACTATTATAACATAAATTGTAATCTTTTGTAACATTTTATATCAATAAGTTGAAATAAAGGAAAAAAACATCTTCGCCGAGTTATAACATGATATTACAATAAATTTTTAGCATTAGCTAAAAATCTCATAAGCGTTTCAACGAGGCGAGTCATTTTCGCCGAGTTATAACATGACTTTACAATAAATTTTTAGCATTAGCTAAAAATCTCATAAGCGTTTCAACGAGGCGAGTCATCTTCGCTGAGTTATACATATTTTAAATAAGTTCCCAACATTTCTTTTATTATCTTGAAGTTTGCACTAAATAATAGTGTGTACTCAGCAACAAAAAAATATCCACATTTGTCGCAAAGACCATCAATATCAATACATCTTCCGCATATGCTTATCTTTCCATCTTCTATTACAACACACTGGTAACATGGGGTAGGAAAAGAGTTTTCAATGATAAATGGAAATGCACTCTTCAAATTAAAAACTGGTAGTCCTCTATCTTTCATTTCTCCAATAACCTTACAAGCCTTCTTCTTATCCTCTTTTGACAGCTCCAATTCGGTTGTATTTGGATAAGGTGTATGAAAATTAAAAGAAACTGCTCGTACATTTTTCTTTTTATCTGCGAGTTCACACACTTCTTTAATCGACTCTTTATTTATTTGATTTACAGCCATATAAAAGCAAATATTATCTGATGTTGCATTTTCAATATTCTCCATTATCAAATCAAATGTCTCTCCCCTTACTTCATTGTGTCTTTTTTTATCACCATCAAGACTAAGTAGTATCAAATCAGCCTCGGGTAAGTTTAGTTCAAACGTTCCATTTGTAACAGTGTTTACAATCAAAAAGCCCATTTCTTTTGCTTCAATCACAAGATCCCTAAGTGATTTTCCTGAATCTTCCCACATAAAAGTTTCCCCACCACAAAAGAACAAGATTCTCACCCCCATATCGTATAGCAGTTTCATCTCTTCTCTTATTTTTTTATATGGGTGAATGATAGCAGTTATGTTGTTAACAGAACAGTGTTTACATGATAAATTACATTTATCCGTTAAAATAACTGTTCCTAGTATCGGTTTTTTCTGTTTAAACAAATATGTTTTTATTCCAAAACTCGAAAAGTATAAAAGTGAACTTAATTTCATATTATCTCCTTAATTATGAAAATAAAACTTTTCAACGAAATTTACCATCGCAAGTCAATCTTTTCATATAGTGTTTTTTTTATTTTATACTTAAATTCTATCATAATATGAGTAAATTTTAACCATTTTTTTCTGAACAAAATATTCACCTTATCCTAACTTACTACTTAAATATAAAAAATACCCTAAAAGCATTGATACACAATACTTATAGGGTATTCCAATTTACAAATTCTTTTTCACAAGTTCATTGATTTTTCTGCCATCAGCACGACCTGCTGTTTTTGGCTTGATCGCAACCATAATTTTACCCATATCTTTCATAGAGCTTGCTCCAACTTCTGATATAGTTTCAATTACAATTTTTTCCAATTCTTCTTCGCTTAATTGTTGAGGTAGGTATTCTTTTAAAACTTGTATTTCAGATTTTGTTTCAACAACCAAATCTTCTCTGCCAGCTTTTTCAAACTCTGCTAAAGAATCATTTCTCTGCTTTAATTGCTTTGAAATAATATCAATTATACCTTCATCAGCAAGCTCTGTTCTATTATCAACTTCATATTGCTTAATAGCAGCTCTTACCAAGGTTACAACCGATTTTCTGATTGTATCTTTATTCTTCATTGAAGACTTTAGATCTTCTTGTAGTTTTTCTTTAAGGGACATTCCCTTCACCTCTTCTTATAACTATCTTTTAGCGTTTTTTCTTCTAGCGGCTTCTGCCTTTTTCTTACGCTTAACACTAGGTTTGTCATAGTGTTCTCTTTTTCTAACTTCTGACATAATGCCAGACATAGCACACTGACGTTTAAATCTTCTAAGCGCACTATCTAATGATTCATTTTCTCTTACTCTTACTTCTGACATGTATTTCACCTCCCTACAATATAGCGATTTGTTGCACTTTGTATAGTATAACACCATAATATTATAATCTAATTCTATCTATTTATCAAGTGTTTTGATAAATATTATTAAATTATCTTGTCATTATTTTTAAAAAAGTTATCTTACTAAATCTAACATAATTAATATTGTAGGATTTATTATTTAATTTTTCTTTGAAATTTTTTGCTACGCTAAAAAACTACATTAGCGTAGCAATGAGGCATCTATTTGCCGAATTATAACAATTTTGTCATTTGCTTTCCAGCTAATACATGGTAGTGAATATGGGGTACTTCTTGTCCTCCATCTTTTCCACAGTTGTTTATCACCCTGTATCCGTTTTCTGCAAAGCCTTCTTTTTTTGCTACAGCTCTTATTGCTCTATGCATTTCAGCAATAATATCCATTTCTTCTACTGGTATATCTTCTAAACTTATATAATGCTTTTTTGGTACTACTAAAATATGCACTGGAGCAACTGGATTTACATCTCTAAAAGCTACAACTTTATCATTTTCATAGACCAATTCTGTTGGAATTTCTCCGTTTGCTAATTTACAAAAAATACAATCCATATCTACACCTCACCAAACTAGTATTTTAACTTAACTGCAGTTCCTGAACAAGTAACCATCAGCATTCCATTATCAGCACCTAACACTTCATAGTCCATCTTAGTTCCTATTACAGCATCAGCTCCCATTGCTCTAGCTCTTTCTTCCATTTCTTTTAGGGCATTTTCTCTAGCTTCCAAAAGTTCGCCTTCATAACCTTCACTTCTTCCACCAAATATATTTCTAAGTCCTGCACCTAAATCTTTGAAAATATTAACTCCAGAAACTACTTCTCCAAAAACTATTCCTAGGTATACCTCAACTTCTTTTCCTTCAACGCTGTTTGTAGTTGTAATGATCATACTTTACCTCCTATTTTTTAAAAATGATTTTGTACAAATATCATAAATACCAGTCTAAATCCGCATATTCATATGATATTTTCACCTTTTTATTTTTACTCTTGCTGAATGAATAAATATTTTAAATATTCACATATATTAATTATATATCAGTTTTCTCGCCTAAACAATACTCCTCCATTATTTTATTAATTTCTACAGTCTGCATAGTTCCTCTGATATCCACATCTGATTTTACCTTTACCCTAATATAGTTCGATGTTAGACCTTCATATAATCCATCTTTATCAATCTCCTCTATCAATACATCCATTTTAGTTCCAATATACTTTTCTGAAAATAATTTAAAATTTTTCTTAGATAAAGATAGTAATAAATCACTTCTAAACTGCTTTGTCTGAGGGTCTATCTGCTCTTTCATCTGAGCAGCAGGAGTACCTTTTCTAGGTGAGTATTTGAAAACGTGCATACTCATAAGCTCTATTTCTTTCAAGAACTTTAATGTTTCCTGAAATTCTTCATTTGTTTCTCCTGGAAAACCGACAATAACATCTGTAGTGATAGAGACATCTTTTATTCTTGCTCTTAATGTATCAACTATTTTTTTGTATTCACTGCTAGAATACCTTCTGTTCATTCTTTTTAGAGTATCATCACAACCACTTTGTAGTGACAAGTGATAATGTGGTACCAATTTTTCTATTTTACAAATTTCCTCTACAAACTCATCTGTAAAAAGTATTGGCTCAACTGAACTAAGCCTTATCCTCTCAATTTTTTCTATTTTATTTACTTCCCTAATTACATCTAAAAGTGTTGAACCATCTTTTAAATCCCTACCATATGATGCTACATGTATTCCTGTAAGCACAACTTCTTTATATCCATTTTCAGCAAGTGTTTTTACCTCATTAATTATTCCACCAATTTCTCTTGATCTAATTCTTCCTCTAGCATATGGAATAATACAATATGTACAGTATCTATCACAACCATCTTGTATTTTAATAAATGCTCTTGTCTTTCCATTAGTCTGACTAATTTCTATTTCCTCAAACTCCCTTACCTTCATAATATCATCAACCGTACTCATTTTTGAGTGATTTGTGATTGACTCAACCTTATCTACTATTGTACGCCTATCATTTGTACCCATCACAAGATTTACATCTTCAATATCCAATATTTCTTCAGGTGATACTTGTGAGTAACAACCGACTACAGCAATAATCGAGTTTGGATTTTTTTTCTTAACCCTTCTAATATATTGTCTTGATTTCCTGTCTGACATATGAGTCACTGTACAGGTATTAATTACATATACATCTGCATACTCTTCGCTATCGACATTCTCATACCCTTTTTTTTCAAACATCTCAAGCATAGCCTCAGTTTCATACTGATTTACCTTGCATCCCAATGTATAAAAAGCTACTTTCTTCAAACTATCTTCCTCCTATATCACCCAACTCGTATAGTGTCAATGATGTCGCAACTATTGACGCTGTTTCTGTTCTAAAAATCCTAGGCCCCATGGAAACAGATTCTATACCGTTATTCTTTATGTATTCATTTTCTTCGTCTGCAAAACCACCTTCAGGTCCAATAAATATTCCTATGGTAAATATCTCTTTGTTCTCTATAGAACTTTTAATTTCATCTGACCTCAAAACATCAATTATTCCTGTTGACTTTTCTGATTCGTATGGGGAAAAGTTGAAGTCATTCTTCTTCATATCTTCTATTGCTTCTTTAAAAGACAAAACTCCTCTTAACTTTGGAATAATACCTCTCTTTGACTGTTTTGCAGCTTCATATATTATTCTTTCCCATCTATCAAACTTTTTATCATTTTTTTTATCATCTAACTTCACTACAGTTCTCTTTGTGTTTACAAGAACAATTTCATCCACACCGCACTCAGTTAATTTTTGCAGAATTATTTCCATTTTAGTATTTTTAGGTAAGCCTTGATATAGCCTAATACGAGTATTACTTTCTCTTTTGATATCAACCACTTTTAGTACTTTTAACTGAACAAACTCTTTTTCTATTTTTTCGATTTCACAGATGTACTCGTTATTATTTCCATCAGACACTTCAATTTTATCGCCTTTTTCGTACCTCAATACTTTTGATATGTGCTTTACATCTTCTCCTTTAATAACTGCAGTCATGCTATTTAAATCTATATCACTCACATTAATAAAAAATCTATCCATTGATAACCTCTCAAATATTAAATATAACTTTTCTCTTTCAATAACTAAATATCATTACTATCTTGCAATTATGCAAGACCATTCACCCTTTTTCTGTACTTCAATTGTATTAAACCCATTCTCCTTTAATGCGGCTGTTACATCATCAATTTTGGCATGAATTATTCCAGAAGAAATAAAAACACCACCGTCTTTAAGATATGATTTTACATCTTTTGTCAAAAATACGATTATATCTGCCATAATATTTGCAACTATAATATCAGCTTTTTTATTTCTATCGATTTCATCTGCTAAGTTACCCTTAATCGCTTTCATCACTCTCTCAACATCATTTTTTAGAATGTTTTCATTTGCAACCTTAACCGCTACTTCATCTATGTCAATTCCTACTACTTCTTTTGCACCAAGTTTTGCAGCTACTATACCCAAAATACCACTACCACAGCCAATATCATATACAACTGAGCTATTATCTACGTACTTCTCAAGACTTGCAATACACATATATGTTGTTTCGTGGTCTCCTGTTCCAAAAGCCATACCTGGATTTATCTCAACAACTAGGTCCTCTTCTTTAGATTTATATTCTTCCCACTCGGGTTTAATGACTATTTTTTCCCCAACTCTAAAAGGTTTATAGTATTGTTTCCAGTTATTCGCCCAATCTTCTTCCTGTACTTGTGATGTCGAAACACTACCTTCTCCTATGTCAATTCCAAATTCAGATAATTCATTAATATTAGTTTTTACAATATCTATAAACTCTTTTACGTTTTTTTCATCGGAAATATATGTCTTGATATAAACAGATTCATCACCGTTTCTATTGAAAAAATCTTCATCAATATAATCCCAATCGTATTCATTAGCTTTTTGTAAATTAAAATCACTAGGATCATCAATTATTACCCCAGATGCGCCATTATCATAAAGAATATTTGTAATAGCCTCCACTGCCTCTGATTTAGTTTTAATTGTCAACTCTTGCCAAGTATTTTCCATATCTTCCCTCCATTTTTAAATACACTAACTTTTTACAGTAATTTTTTATTTCTTTTCTATTCTTCTTTTCCATTCTTCTTTTCTATTCTTCTTTTCTATTTTTCTTTTCTATTTCTCTGTTTTATGTTGTGTCGTTTTTATCTTTTATCTTATTATCTTATATTTTCTTAACTGATTTTCTTCAATAAAATATACTTTTACGCATCTGACATTCAATTATTCATCTACGTATTTATCATTATATCACAAAAGAAAATACCCTATAAGTGATTTTGGATTTAATTCAAAACCTACCTCATAGGGTATAATAATCTTTACATTATTCTAAAATGCTTCTATAATAAATGACTCTTGCCATAAGAAGTCCTTTATTTTTTATTTGTTGAAAAAATCCTCTATTTTTTGAGAGAATGATTTTCCTTTTTCACTTACAGAAACTCCACTTTCACCAGCAAATTCTCTAAGCAATTCTTTCTGTTTGTCAGTAAGCTTTTTAGGTATTTCAACATTCGCCTTTACATATTGATCTCCTCTACTTGAAGAGTTCATTTTTTGAATACCCTTACCTTTTAGTCTAAATACTGTCCCAGTTTGAGTCCCTTCAGGGATAGAGTATTTTACTGGACCATCAATTGTAGGTACTTCTATTTCATCACCTAGAGATGCCTGAACTATTGAAATCGGAATATCAATGTACACATCATACCCTTCACGCTTAAAGTACTTGTGTCTCTTAACATTTATAAGTACATAAAGATCTCCTTTTGGTGCGCCATAATCTCCAAATTCCCCTTGACCAGATAGTTTAATCATTTGTCCATCATCTATACCAGCTGGAATTTCCACCTCAATTGTCTTTGTATTTCTAACAGCTCCTGTTCCTCCACATTTATCACATGGGCTATCAATTTGTTCGCCTGTTCCATTACAAGAGTGACACTGACGCTGAGTTGCTATATTTCCAAACGGAGTCTGTTTAACATCTCTCACTGCACCAGAGCCTCCACAAGTTGAGCAAGTTTTCTTTGACGTTCCAGGACTACACCCTGAACCATCACACTTATCACATGCTTCACTCCTATTAACTTTTAAAGATATTTTTTTACCAAAAGCTGCCTCTTCAAAATCTATCGTAACTGCCTGTCTGATGTCGGCACCTCTCATAGGGCCTCTTCTAGTTGAGCCGCCAAAGCCTCCAAAACCACCAAAACCTCTAGAGCTTCCGCCTCCAAACATATCTCCAAATATATCAAAGATGTCTTCAAATCCGCCAGCACCACCAAAGCCACCAGCACCGCCGAATCCACCTTGACCATTTACAGCATCAGAACCATACTGATCATATATATTTCTTTTTTCAGAATCAGAAAGAACTTCATAAGCCTCATTTATTTCTTTAAACTTTTCTTCTGCCTCTCTGTTGTCAGGATTTTTATCTGGATGATATTTCATGGCTTATTTTCTATAGGCCTTTTTTATTTCTTTTTCATCAGCAGTTTTTGATACTCCCAAAATACCATAATAATCTTTGTTTGTACCCAAAACTAACACCTTCCTTTTCATTCTATTCAGTAGAATAGCTTGCGGTCAACACCACAAGCTATTGCACTGTATTAACACTCTTTAAATTATATTCTAAATCGAATCGAATGTCTATATTTTTGTTTCACCAAATTATTTATCATCTACCTCTGTAAACTTAGCATCTACAACATTGTCGTCGTTCTTCTTTGGTTCTTCTGCATTTGGATTTGCTTGTTCACCTTGCTGAGCCTGTGCTTCTGAATACATCTTCTGAGAAATATTCTGGAATTTTTTCATCATTTCTTCTACTGCAGCATTAATTTCTTCTGGTGTAGAATCTTGGTTGTCTTTGATTTCTTTTATTTTAGAAATACTAGCTTCTATATCACTCTTTTCAGCAGGATCCACCTTATCACCTAATTCGCTTAAAGTCTGTTCAGTCTGATAAACTACAGATTCAGCATGGTTTACAGCTTCAATCTTTTCTTTCTTTTTCTTATCCGCATCTGCATTTGCTTCAGCTTCTCTTATTTTACTCTGAATTTCTTCTTCTGACATATTAGTGTTAGAAGTTATTGTAATTTTCTGTTCCTTACCTGTTCCTAAATCCTTTGCTGTAACATTTACTATACCATTAGCATCTATATCAAAAGTTACTTCTATCTGAGGCACTCCTCTTCTTGCTGGTGGTATATTTGTAAGCTGGAATCTTCCAAGTGTCGTATTGTCATAAGCCATTGATCTTTCTCCCTGAAGGACATGGATATCAACAGCTGTTTGATTATCCGCTGCAGTAGAGAATACCTGTGACTTCTTAGTAGGAATTGTAGTATTTCTTTCAATTATCTTAGTTGATACATTTCCAAGTGTCTCTATACCTAATGACAATGGAGTTACGTCTAGTAAAAGTATATCATTAACTTCTCCAGTAAGTACTCCCGCCTGAATAGCTGCACCTGCTGCAACACATTCATCTGGATTTATTCCCTTATGAGGTTCTTTATTAATAAACTTTTTAACTGCGTTTTGTACTGCTGGGATTCTTGTAGAACCACCAACTAATAGTACATCATCAATTTCAGATACTGATATTCCAGCGTCTTTTATTGCTTGTTCAGTTGGTACCATAGTCTTTGAAACTAATCCAGCTGTCAATTCATCAAACTTCGCTCTTGTCAGGTCAATATTTAAGTGCTTTGGACCTTCAGCAGTTGCAGTGATAAAAGGAAGATTGATATTTGTAGTCATCGTTGAAGAAAGCTCTTTTTTAGCCTTTTCAGCTGCTTCTTTTAATCTCTGAAGTGCCATCTTATCCTGAGTAAGATCTACACCGTCTGTTTTCTTGAATTCACTTGCAAGATAATCTATTAGTAACTGGTCAAAATCATCTCCACCTAGTCTATTATTTCCTGCAGTTGCAAGTACTTCAAAAGTACCATCGCCAATTTCAAGTATTGAAACGTCAAATGTTCCTCCACCTAAGTCAAATACTAAAATCTTCTTTTCCTGATCTAACTTATCCAGTCCATATGCTAGAGAAGCTGCTGTTGGCTCATTTATTATTCTCTTAACATCAAGCCCTGCTATTTTACCAGCATCCTTTGTAGCCTGTCTCTGTGCATCAGAGAAATATGCTGGCACTGTGATAACTGCCTCTGTAACTGTTTCACCTAAATAACTTTCTGCATCAGCTTTTAACTTCTGAAGAATGATCGCAGAAATTTCCTGTGGTGTAAAATCCTTACCATCTATGCTCACTTTAAAATCTGTACCCATATGAGTCTTTATAGATGTTATTGTTCTATCAGCATTTGTAACAGCCTGTCTCTTTGCTGGCTCTCCAACTATTCTTTCACCTTCTTTTGTAAATGCTACTACTGATGGAGTCGTTCTAGCTCCCTCGTTATTTGGTATTATAGTTGGTTCTCCACCTTCTAATACTGATACACATGAATTTGTTGTCCCTAAATCTATTCCTATTACTTTTCCCATTTTAATTACCTCCAAAATCCTTTATTATTTTTTTATTTATATTATTTGTAAAATTATTTAACAAGATACTTTAACCATTGTTGCTCTTAATACCTTTTTACCAAGTTTGTAACCCTTTTGTAAAACCAGTGTTATTTTTCCAGCTTCAAACTCTTCACTACTCTCTTGCATAACAGCCATATGTAAATTATGATCAAAATCTGACCCTATTTCTGCGGGGATAGTCTCTAATCCACTTTTGCTTAGAGCGTCTAACATCTGAGTATACACTAGCTCAACGCCCACATATAGAGAACTTTCCTTATCTTCACAAGCATCTAAGGCTCTTTCTAAATTGTCTATTACAGGTATTAACTCGTTTGAGAGTTTCTCTATTGCATAAAGTTCAATAGTTGACTTTTCATCAGCTGTTCTTCGTCTATAATTGGTATATTCAGCATTCAATCTCAGCATAGCATCTTCTTGCTCTTTTAGTTTATTTTCCAAAATTCTAATTTTAAATTCTGGCTCACACTCTGAATTTTCTTCAATCGATTCTTCATTTAAAGCAGATGCATCTTCCGCCTTATCTTCCTCACTTATATCAACTACCTCATCTTCATTTATATCATTAACTTCATTTGTAGATTCGATATTTTCTTTCTTATTCATATCCTTCTCCAACACATACACCCCTCTCTACTTGCTAGCTATCACTTTCCATCTAATAGCAAACTCATATAATTTAAAATTGAATACACCTTCGAATAATTCATTCTTGTAGGTCCAATAAAACTTATCTTACCTTGTAAATTATCATGTACATTATATGTTGCTGTGATAATGCTCAAATCAGTACTCAATTTATCATTAGTATCTCCAATAACAATATTCAAATTATCTTTTTGAATACCTTTTTTATCAATTATTTCTGTAACACTTTCTCTTTCCTCTAACATATTTAAGAAAGATTTTGCTTTTACCATATCATTAAATTCGGGATAACTGAAAATATTTGTAGCTCCGTTTAACGATATTTTAAAATCATCAACACCTGCTGAAGCATTTAATAGATACACCAAGTCATCAACAATTTCTGAGTACTCTCCTATTTCAAACTTGATATAGGCTATCATATCTTCATCCAATTCACTGATTTTTTTTCCAGCTAGCTTATTTGACAAGCTATTTGATATAACATTTAATTTAGCTTGAGGTAGTTCAGCAGTAGTACTAAATTCTTCACTTTTTATCTCTCCATCATCTGAAACTACAATCAACAGTATTTTCTCAGGAGATAAACTTACCAACTGAATATATTTAATAATATGTGATTCATGTCCACTTTCATAAACTGCAACAGTAGTATAGTTAGTTAAACTCGAAAGAATTTTAGAAAGCTCATTAATCAAATCATCCATTTTTTTAAAATCGTTGTTAAAGCACTTTTTAATAACTTCTTTTTCATGTTCTTCCAACTCTTTACTACTCATAAGATAATCAACATAAAGCATATAACCTTTTTGAGTAGGTATTCTACCAGCAGAAGTATGAGGTTGAATCAAATATCCCAAATCTTCAAGGTCTGACATTTCATTTCTGATAGTTGCTGCTGAAATTCCTAGATTATACTTTTTTGAAATTGTCCTAGAACCAACTGCCTCAGCAGTTTCGATATAATCTTTTACAATAGCTCTCAAAATCTCTAACTGTCTTTCAGATAAATCCATATCATCACCTGCCTTTTAGTAAATTATTAGTTGTTGTTATCACTCTTTAATCAAGAGTGCTAAGAAGCATCTAATACATTTATACCACCTTTTTTATATGATGTCAATTCTTTTTTGTATATATTTTTATTTTCTTTTTATTCCCATTAAAATAACTCTATACTTCTTCATTTATTTAAGCTCGTTTTCACTTATACAAACTCGTTTTTTCAGCTATTCTATCTCGTATTTCACTTATTCTATCTCGTATTTCACCTATTCTAACTAGTTTTTCATTTTAATCTTGCTTCTTTTTAATGTATATTATATTATTAAAGTAAGATCAGGTTGTATATATTCATTCATATTAATTCAGATTTGATATTATGTCAGATATTCAGTTAATCATCTATATTATTAAATTTTTACATAAAAAATTGCTAAAATTCTGCTTAAAAAATTACCAATGTAATATTATTTATTATTAAAGGAGGGTTATTTATGAAACTTACTCTTAAAAAAGTATTTTTACTCTCGTCAGCTATTATTATGCTGGCAACATCAAGATCTTTTGCTGATATGAATGTGTCACGTGTTTATGGTAGTGACAGATATGAAACATCCTTGTCTATTAGCAATAAATTTGAAAAATCTAATTACATATTCATAGCAAGTGGTGAAAAATACCCAGATGCTATTATCGGAGGTAGCTTGGTTACACAGACAACTTCCCCGATATTGCTTGTAAATAAGAACCGTATCTCTAATAAAACTCTTTCTGAAATTTCTAGACTATCTCCTAGTAAAATATTTATTCTTGGAGGAGAAGACAGCATTTCTAAAAAGGTAACAGATTCTATTAAAAACTACACTTCCATTCCTTTTGAGCGAATTTCGGGCAAAGATCGCTATGAGACAGCTAATGAAATCAGTTATTTGAGATCTCGACTTAGCGGTTCAAATCAAGACTTCCAAAACTATACTAGAGCATACTCAGTTGGAGTGAGTTCATCAAATTTCTATGATGCATTGTATGTAGCTCCGTATATTGGGTTGCATAAATTTGATAATAATCGGATAATATCATTGTCATTTTGTAAATCAACTTTAGATTTCAGTGAATATTCAATAGATCTTGATTTGGGAACAATTATAGGAGATGTTAAGGAAAAAAACAGAAACAAGGATTTATTTTATCCTGTATTAATAAAGGGTGTAAATAGATATGAGACTTCAACTATGGTTGCTGACGATTATAATTCCAACGGAGTTTTAAATATAAATTATGATACTATTGTTATAACAAGTGGAGAAAATTATCCTGATGGACTAAGTTCTTCTGGATTGACAGCGCTAAATAAAACTCCTATTATACTTACTCCAAAAGATAAACTTGATAAATCAGTCGTTAAATTCATTAAGTCAAAAAATAATATCAAAAGAATAATAATCGTCGGAGGAGAAGATTCTGTATCGAAAAATATTGAAAATGAGCTGATTCATTTGAAATAAATTCGTTGTCAATAAATATATTTTAATTCAATATAACTCGGCGAAGGTGTCCCCCACCTCTAAACAAAGTGTATGTTGCGGGTACATTTTGAATCTTCAGGTGGTGAGCATATCTCGCATCGTTGAAACGCTTATGTCGAATTTTTAGCTAAAGCTAAAAATTCCTTGAGCTTTGTCTTGTTATAAATTAATAACGGGGCTTTTAAGCCCCATTATTAATTTATGAGGAACTAAAGATCTAATTTGAAATACAATAAACTTTCCATCGGATTATTATTATAACTATCAATTTCATAAAAATCATTTTTGTAATATAAATGTATCGCACTCTTTAAGAATGGCAATGTATCTAAAACAATGCACTTGTAACCTATTTCTTTTGCATCTTCAATTGCCTTCTTAATCAACATATCACCGATGTTATTGCCCCTTTGATCACTTCGCACAAATAATCTTTTTAGCTCACATGTATATAAGTCAATCTTCTTTATCCCAATACATCCTGCTAATTCATCATTTTTATATACCAGATAAAATCTTCCTTCTGGAAAAGCATATATATCCTGTAGTTTAAAAACTTCTTGTTCATATGACTGAACCTTTAAATAATCTCTTACTGTTGGATCTCCAGTAAGTAATACTTCTTCGTATTCTTCAAATAATCTTCTGACTTCATCACCTGAATTGTAACCTAATACAAACTTGATATTCATGCTAGATTCACCCCTTTACGCATTATATATTGATAATATTAGTTTAGCATTTTTCAAGTATCTTGTATATAACTCGGCGAAGATGTCCCCCTCCTCTAAACAAAGTGTAGGTGGCGGGTACATTTTGGATCTTCATGCGGGAGCAAATCTCGCATCGTTGAAACGATTT
>JBDHVM010000009.1:0-15246 GCA_039809725.1 Peptostreptococcus sp. | reverse complement strand
TAGCTCTTCTTAAATCTCCCTTTCCATGAGGACCATCTAATGTATTCTGATCATTTGTGTATGCATGGATTGTAGTCATAAGACCTTCTACAATTCCAAATTTATCCTGAAGTACCTTTGCCATTGGTGCAAGGCAGTTTGTTGTACAAGATGCACCTGAAACAACTGTTTCACTTCCGTCAAGAATATTTGAGTTTACGTTGTAAACTATTGTCTTTACATCCCCTGTAGCTGGAGCTGAAATTAAAACTTTCTTTGCTCCTGCAGTGATATGTGCTTCAGCTTTTTCCTTAGAAGTAAATAGACCTGTACATTCAAGTACTATATCAACATCTAATTCTCCCCAAGGAAGATTTTCAGGATTTCTTTCTGAGATTATCTTTATTTCTTTTCCATTTACTACGAAAGCATCTTCTTCAACAACTATTTCACCGTTGAATCTACCTTGAGATGAATCATACTTAAATAAATGAGCAAGCATATGTGAATCAGTTAAGTCGTTTATTGCTACAACATCAAACTTATCTGTCTCTTCCATCATCTTTCTTAAAGCTAATCTTCCAATTCTACCAAATCCATTAATCGCAACTTTTACCATTTTCTACCTCCAAAAAATTTAATTCTTTTTAATATTTACATTTATTTTAGCGTGTGCCAATTTATAAAATAAATGTAAATATTAAAAAGAATTAAATTTAATATTTACATTTATTTTAGCGTGTGCCAATTTATTTTGGCAATTTGTTTAAACTATCCTATTAAGTATTTGCTTTGCACTAGCTTCATCTGTTACTAGTGTCAAATTCCTATTCATTTTGTACAATGCCATAAAAGCATCTACTTTATCATCACCTGCAAAAATCGCTATCGGCTCTTTTGCATTTTTATACATATCGATGTCGATTCCTACTGTGTTTAACTTTGTAACTATCTCTCCATTTTTATCAAAATAGTATCCAAAAGCTTCACCGATTGCACCATTTTGTAAGAGTCTGTCTATTCCTTCCGAAGATGTTCCTCTCCTCTTTGCCATAACATCAGCTCTTCCAACACTGAAAAGTATCTTGTCAGTTTTCTTTAGCTGATCTAAAGTATGTTTCACATCAGGTATTGACATTAGAGTTTCTCTCGCATCTCCGTCAAGTTCATCTGGTATATATAAGTATTCCACCTTTGCTCCCAGATTTTTTGCTAGAAGTGCCGCAATACTATTTGCTTGAATATCTATATCAAGCCCCACACTTCCTCTTGTCGGAAGAACAGTTACATCAATATATTCGTTATCCTTATCAACACTAAGAGAAAGTTCTCTCATAGTAGTGCCACCTGCTACTGCAATGACGTCGTTTGGCTTTAGGATTTTCATCAAATATGCAGCAGCCGTTTTTGCTACTCCCTTTGATATTCCTTCTTCTGTTTCATTTACATTTTTTGATATGGCAACATTTTTAATACCAAGTTTTTCCTTTAGTTTTGTCTCTAGTTCAGATATTCCCAAAACCTCGCTCATAACCAAATCAAGTTTTTCAAGTATATCCTTACCTTCATCAGTGAGTGTCATTCCAGATATTGCTATTTCGATCAATCTCTGTTCTTTTAGAAATTCTATCTCTGTTCTAGTAGTCCTTTCACTCATATTTAAAAGAGTAGAAAGCAACCTTCTTCCTATAGGCTGACTGATGGAAATTTGTCTTAATATTATATATCTCTTCTCCATTAGTTCAATCGCCTGTGGAATGATTTTTTTTTGAACTGCTATTAAATTGTTCATAACTTCCTCCCAGTCAAATATCTTATAGGCTGTTTTATGTCCCTCTTGTTATTTTATGTCCCCATGCTTATTATATACGTCTATTTCAAAAAATACAACCACTTTTTTTATATTTTTTTATAAAAAATACAAAAAAAGAGTGATAACGTTTTTTAAATACGTTATCACTCCTATATACTTTTTTCTTTTAAAATTTTTCCTGTTATTATATCTGTTTTCTCTTTGATGAACTTAAATATCCCAGTTCTTCCCTATATTTTGCAACTGTTCTTCTAGCAATATCTAACCCCTTCAACTTAAGCATTTCTTCAATTTTTTTATCACTCAAAGGCTTATTTTTGTCTTCACCTTCTATTATTGTCTTAATTTCATCTTTTATTGAGTTTGATGAAACTACTCCTCCGTCATTTTTTTCATATCCAGTTGAAAAAAATCTTTTAAATTCGAACAATCCTTTTGAGGTAAGCATATATTTGTCATTTACACCTCTGCTGATTGTAGATATATGACAATCAAGCCTATCTGATACATCATTTAATATCATAGGTTTTAGAGGGCCACCCTCCTCAAAAAACTCTCTCTGTATATCAATAATTGTATTTGCAATATTTACAATCGTGCTGTTTCTTTCAAAAACATCATTCATCATTTTTTTTGCTGAATTTAGCTTTTCTCTTATATAAGATTTCACATTTTCATCATCAGAGCTAATTAGCATATTTCTGTAGTATTGATTTATTCCAAGTGATATTTTTTTTTCGTTGTATGCTTTTGCAACACATTTTCCATCTTCTATTTCGACCACAACATCAGGATATGCATACAAAATATCTTCACTTAGATACTTTTGTGCTGGCTTTGGATCAAGTGATTTTATCAACTCAATATATCCTATTACTATACTTTTTTTGATACCAAAATTTGCAGCTAACTGTTTTACGTTTGAGTTTGCCACAAGATTTAAATGCCTATTGACCATCTCTTCCAATATTTCATCATATATTCCAGCATCGTGAAGCTGAAGAATAATACATTCCTGTAAGCTTCTAGCTCCTATCCCAGGAGGTTCCAAAGACTGAACTATTTCAATGCACTCTTCCAGCATTTCTCTGTCTACCTTCAAAATTTTAATAAGATTTAGCTCACTCTCTCGTAAATATCCATCATTATCTAGACTATCAATTAGGTAATTACATACCTCTTTTTCCTTTTCGGATATTTTCATTATATTGATTTGACCGTGTAAAGTATCATAAAGAGTGACCTCATCTAGTGTCATATTTTCAAAGTCATATTCTGAGAAATCATTGTAGTGTATATCGTTTTTATCTGTGCTAACTGAATTTCTTTCTTTTTTGAAATAACTCTCCCAATCTACCTCGCCTTTTTCTATCTCTACATCCAAAAGAGGGTTTGAAGTTGATTCAGCTTCAATCTCTTCTTCTAGTTCTTGCCTTCCCATATTCAAGATCTTTAAAGACTGCACAATTTGGGTAGAGATACATATTTTTTGTGTCAGTTTTTGCTCGATCCTATTCTGTAATGACATTTCTAGCTTTCCCCTTTTCCTATATTAGCAATATTATTTTTCTTTGTTGTATTTAAATACATCATCAATGATATTATAGCACTAATTATAAATAAACTGTAGAAATTTGAAATTCTTGTAAGCAACATACCAGGAATTACCAAATTGCTGCCAAAAAAATTCCTGAACATACTTACAAAGATTGATTCGGTAGCTCCAACGGCACCTGGTAAAGGAAGTGATGAAACCGCAATGTTTAATATTGCTTGAGTCATTACTATATCCCAAACAGATATGCCTGATTTGCCAAACCCTGTATAAATTACGTATGGTATTGAAAATAATATAGTGATCTGTACTATAGTAACCAAAGTAACGTATAATATTACTTTTGGATTTTTCTTCATATACATTGCGCCTTTTTCGTATTCTTCTAATGACTTCGAAATTTTATTTTTTATTCTTTCCCTGTTCTTTGCTATTCTCAATTTGTATAACAAAAGACCTACTACATTCACAATTTTAAAAGCCAATTTTGGAGCTATGACAAGTATTAATATCCCCACTAGAATAAATGCGTTTGACACAAATCCAAATATTAGCAGTAAATTAAGACCAGTAGCATTACTAACGCTAAAATTTGGCCTCACAATAAAAGCTAGAATTGCATAAAAAATCACAACTACTTGATGTGCAAAAAGAATGATCATCAGACTAAGTGAAGATGAAGTTACAGACAGTCCATCTCTTTTCATAAAGAATATTTGAGCTGGTTGACCTCCAGAAGCAGAAGGTGTAACTGAACTGAAGTAAAATCCCACAAATCCATAACCTAAACAATCTTTTATTGTAGTTTCTTTTTTTAGTGCCTTCATAGTAATCCAAATATTTATGCCCTCACACATAATATAGAGAGCCATCAACACAATACCAATTAATATATAAACTGGACTTACAGATGTTACAGCCTTGAAAATAGAAGCTGGTGATTCATCCTTTAGTACATACGCAATTGACGCTGTCATCAAAACCAATATTAAACCGATACCTATCAACTGGCTATTTTTATTCTTTAATCCTTCCATTTTTGCTCCTATCTCACTATATATTTATTATTTTACTCACTTATATTTATATGTAAATGGTAGAATCTATTTTGTGAGTATCAAATATATAGAGTCTGTGTTAATCTATCAATATTTTCTATACGAACACTTATTGTGGTAACGTAAATCTATATCCCTTTTCTTTTAACATAGGTATTGCTTTTTTTAGTGCATCTATTGTCTTTAGTGGCGCATCTATTGCTCCTCCAGAATTTTCACCTGCATCATGTAGGCATATGATACTATTTTTTCCCGTTCTATTCATCAATTTTTCTACTATTTCATCAACGGTACTTTTTTCACTCCAATCTTCAGCCATAACATCCCAATAAATCAACTTCATTTTATATTTTCGGATAAAAATCATTGAAAAAATATTTGTATGCCCCCAAGGAGGTCTATACAAGTGTTCTTCAACTCCAAGAGAAGTCATGATTTTTACACTGTTTTCAAAGTCTTTTTTTGTATAACTATAGCTATAAAGCATCGCATTTTTATGTTGCCATGAATGAAATCCTATCTTATGCCCATTTTCCATCATTTGTTTAATTAAGTTAGGATATTTTTTTGCATTCTGAGCAACCATAAAGAAAGTCGCTTTAACATCATTTTCATCAAGGACTTTCAATAGATTTCTAATATATCTTTCATCTGGACCGTCGTCAAATGTTAACATGATCTCATTGTCTTTTTTTGTTTTTCTTACAGATATTTTGCTAATATATCTATTGTAGTACGTCGGTGCTATTGAATGAATCACAAAAACCAACGCAATTATTAGTATTATTTTTATTAGTAGCATAATTTTCTCCTCTACATTTAAAGAAAAGTTGCCCAACAACAATTAGACAACTATTCTACTTCTTTATTTAATTATATCTAAACGCTCTCTATTTTTCTAGAGTTATTATGTATTTCTTTTGATTCATTTAACAACTCAAGGTCGTACATATATGTTGAAAAATAATTGCTACTAAGGCTCTTTACAAAATTTGACATTGAGTTTTTCATATTTTTTATTTCTTCATCTTTATTCATAAACTTTATTATTCTGTCAATATTCTTTTCAGCACTTCCGTGAAGTGTCATACCAAAGTTATTGTCTGTTATATAGTCAATATTTTTTATCTCATTAGGAAGTGAACTTTCAAAAGAAATTATTGGTGTCAAGGAATATATCGCCTCGAAAACTGTTATTCCTCCTGGCTTAGTGACAACACAGTCCGCTCTATCCATCAACTCATGAACGTTATTTGAAAATCCAAGTACTGTTATTCTTTCATATTTTCCCTTTAAATGATCATACATTTCCTTGTTGTTACCAGTTACAATTGTGGTATGTAAGTTATCCAAAGTGTTTAGCTTCTCGTAAAAAGATTCTTCTTTAGGTAATAATCCAAGACCACCACCCATAATTAATAATTCCTTATTTTTCTTACTGTAATCCATAATATTGACTACTTTTGGACTTGAAAAAAGACTTTTTCTCTCAGTTCCTCTTGAATAATTATCTCTAAATAAATTTGACACAGGAATTCCATAAACAACAATTCTATCACTGTCTATTCCCTTATCAATCAGTTCGTTTTTTATATCTTCACAAGCTACCAAGTATTTATCAGTACCTTCGTTGATCCATTCATGGTGGCTACTTACATCTGTAATTGTAGTTATCAAGTGAACTTTTGATCCACTAATTTCTTTATAGTATCCAATTCCTTTTGAAATAAGCGGGAAAGTAGATATTATAACATCTGGTTTTTCCTCAACTTCTAATTTTTTAGCAAATGCGGCAAATTTTCTAGTTAATAAATCATTGTTCCCTGTCTTTTTATCACTGTCTGTATAATATGAGCTATAAAGTGGCTGAGCATATTTTATCAACCAACTAAAAGCTTTATATAAATATTTTGATAAAACTGGCATAGTGTATTCATAAAAATCGATTATTTTCACTTCTGCCGAGTTATTGAATTTTTTTATATCTTGCTCTATTGACTTTGCTGCAGACATATGTCCCATTCCGTATTTAGCTGCCAAAATAACGACCTTCACTATTGCCACCTCCATTATACTTTTATTTTCTTTACTCCATTATACTTTTATTTTCTTTACTTGTTTGTAAGTTCATTATATCTTTTAAAACTAAAATTAAAGTGCATAAATTTCTAAAGTTTTCTTTAAGATTTTCTTTTGATGCCTTTATTTTTTTGAGATTATATTCTCTGTGGTTACAATTGTTCAATATTTTCGCATTTTATGGAAAGTCGTTTTATGATAACGTTTTTCATGTTTTGACATGGGAATCTATATAAAAAATAATAATTTATTGTGTTTATTTCTATTTTTTTTGGTATAATCATAATGATGGGTAAGTTTAAAAGTTATATAGGAGGATATTATGGCTTTAATTAATACTAAAGAAATGTTCAAAAAGGCTTACGAAGGTGGTTATTCTATTGGTGCTTTCAATATAAGTAACTTAGAACAGCTACAGGGCGTGCTTCAGGCAAGTAAAGAAAGAAATTCTGCTGTTATTATACAGGCTTCAAAGTCTGCAATTCAGTATGCTGGAATCAAAACATTGGTTGAAATGGTAAGAGTTGCTTCTGATGAAATAGGAGTTGATTGTGCTCTTCACCTTGATCATGGTCCAAGTTTTGAAATGGCTAAAGAATGTATTGATGCAGGATTCACTTCTGTAATGATCGATGGTTCTCACTTCGATTATGAAGAAAATGTTGCTATTACTAAGCAAGTTGTTGACTACGCTCACAAGTTCAACGTTTCAGTTGAAGCTGAGTTAGGTGTATTAGCTGGTACTGAAGATGATGTTACTTCTGATGTTCATAAGTATACTGAACCAGATCAGGCAGTTGACTTCGTAAACAGAACAGGTGTTGATTCTCTTGCAATTGCAATAGGAACTTCACATGGTGCTTTCAAATTCAAGGGAGAAGCAAAACTTAGATTTGATATCTTAGAAGATATTCAGGCAAAGCTTCCTAATTTCCCAATCGTGCTTCACGGTGCATCTGCTGTAGATCAAGAAGCAGTTGCTACATGTAACAAGTTCGGTGGAGATATTGCTGGTGCCAAGGGAATTCCAGTTGAAATGCTTAGACAAGCATCTTCAATGGCAGTTTGTAAGATAAATATGGATACTGACTTAAGACTTGCTATGACAGCAGCTCTAAGAAAGTTTATGGCAGAAAATCCTAAAGAATTTGATCCAAGAAAATATATCGGTGTTGGTAGAGATGCTATAAAGAGCGTTGTTCTACAGAAAATTGATATAGTACTAGGTTCAAAAGATTCTCTATAACTCGGCTAAGAGCACGCCTCGTTGAAACGCTTATGTCGAATTTTTAGCTAAAGCTAATAATTCCTTAAGATTTGTCTTGTTATAAAATCTTTTTATTTTATTTGAGAAATATGATCTTGAACGGATCTAAAAAAAATCAAGGTGCAACTGTTTCTAGTTGACACCTTGATTTTTAATTGCTTTCTTTTTTTTGTTATAGCATTTATTTTAAATGCTTTTTGTTATAAATTTATTATAACCTTTATTATCAAATGTTTTTTTGTTATATCCTTGATTGTTAAATACTTTATTTTAGTATATTATTCACTTCAGCCCAATCAGCCACTCTTATAACATTGTCAGCCATCAAATATCGATTATAATAGGTATCGAAAAGTATAACTTTATACCCCTTTTCAATCAGTCCATTTGCAAAATATGGGTCATCTTCTAAAAAAAAGTCACAGTTAAGTTCAGATGCTACATCTTCTTTTTTTGTACTACCACCAAGTGAAAACAACTTTGTATATTTTATATTATATTTATCTAGCCATTCAATAGTAGTTTTTTCGATTGATTTTTTTCTAGAAGTTATAATATATATATTATCTTGTGAATCGAATAATTTATTAATAACGTCTACAGCATCTTTTTTAGGAGTTATTTTTTCATACAAATCGGTAAATTTATCATCAAAATCCTTGTAAATATGGTTAAATTCACTACCGAATACCTCGTTCCAATTTGTTGATATGTACTCATTTGGAAGAATATTCTTGCCTGTAAGCTCATTTAAATACTTTAAAAAATAATATGGATCGGTTATCGTTCCATCTATATCTATGCAAATATTTCTCTTCAAAACATCAACCTCTTCCATTCAAACTCTTTTCGAAATTTACTTTTAATTCTATTTCCTTTAATTTAAAATCTAAAAAATCACACGATACCAAATGATAATTAACACCTTTGATTTTACCATTTAACCCTAACGGAAAACTATCCTTTCCATGTAAGTGTCCATAAATCACGTGTTCTGGTCTATATTTATCGATTAACTTTGTTATTAACGAATCTTCAAACTTATCATTTGTCGGTGGATAGTGTAAAATTATTATAAAGTTATCATACCCATCATTTTTAGCTTTCTCCAACGATAATTTAAGTCTATTGGCTTCTCTTAAATAGATTTCTTCATCGCTTTCTTTGAACATCACATCATTTGGACTTACCCAACCCCTTGTGCCGCAAAGTGCATAATCACCTATAGTTTGATAGTTTGTATTCATAAAAATCATATTTTCACCGTATAGTTTATTTAAAGATGTAGCTGTCGTCCACCAATAATCGTGATTACCTTTTATAAAGTATTTTTTTCCAGGTAGAGAGTTTATTATATCCAAGTCCTCTTTTGCATCATTAAGTTTAGAAGCCCAAGAGATATCTCCTACTATCAATACTATATCTTCGTCAGAAACCCTGTCTTTCCAATCTTTAAATATCTTTTTTTCGTGATTTTCCCAATTATCGCCAAAAATATTCATCGGTTTATTCAGAGCAGTTGACAAATGTAAGTCTCCAATTGCAAATAACTTCATTTCACACCCCCAGCCATCTAATCATTTTTTTTATTCATTTTTGTCTTATTAAGAACCAATGCTACTTCTTTCTTCAATTCCAAAATCCCTGATATATCATTTTGATTTGACAATTCATCTGCTCTTTGCTTGTATCTGAAGAAGTTAGCGTTATCTCTTAGCTCTTTAAATTTCAGAATATTTTCATACACATCTGTTATTGCAAATTCTTTTTCAGAGAACAATTCTTGAGCTTTTATAATATCTTCTCTTATTTCTCCCATTTCCTGATCCAACTTAAATGCCGCATCTGCTGCTCTCTTTAAGCGAATAGCAAGCTCCTCAGGTATATAATGATCGTACTTATATTTTAATGAATGTTCTATTGTTGCCCAAAAATTCATTGCAAGTGTTCTTATTTGTATTTCACACTGAACCTCTTTATATCCGTCTACAGTATCAATTGCATACATTATAATCACATGATAACTTCTATATCCACTTTCCTTGAAATTCTTAATATAATCTTTTTCATTGATAATTCTCATATCATTTCGTCTTTTAATTATGTCTATTATTGTGTAAATATCCTCCACAAACTGGCACATCAGACGTATTCCCGCAATATCTTCAATATCTTTTTCAATATCATCAGTATTTAATTTTTTCATCTTCGCCATAATTGATGATATTTTTTTTGTTCTACCTGTTACAAACTCAATTGGTGAATGTTGCCCTTTTTCCAAATAATACTTTCTAATATTTCTAAATTTAATTTTCAATTCTTCAACGGCGTTTGAATACGGTCCTATTAATTCTGTCCATCTTTGATAGTCCATTTCACACTCTCCTTTTCATAAATACTTTGTTTTTTGTATTGCAACAAAGTACTCATCGTTCTTATTTACTTTGTTTATTTTAAATTACAACAAAGTACTCCACCTTCTTGTAACACATTTTTTTCTGCTATATATTTCAATATATTCTCTTCAAATACGTATTTAATAGTCTTTGTATCAAGCAAATATGCTACTGTTGCATTCAATGAATTTCTATATTCTAGGTATGCAACATAGGTGCATTCTAAGTTTTTATCCTCAATATATCTTTTGATAATTTGGTCAAATGTTTTGGGTTCCTTTACCGTTTCTAAAAAGAAAGTTATCATTCTAATTAGCGTTTTGTAGTTATACTGAGCAATGTCAAGAGTCTCCTCTTTTGTATAAACACCTCTAGAATGACCTAATACAGATAATTCAAAATCCACATATTTTAGATTATACAGCGACTTCATCTGACGTTCATAGTCACACATAAATAAAAAGTCAAACTTTTTAAGTGAGTTTTTCGTTATTAACAAATCACCTAAAAAAGCCACTTTGTCATCTGTTATTATGCCAATACATCCCTCTGTATGTCCCGAGCAGTCGATTATTTTGAACTTATGACCTTTTATCTCTAGTTCTGAATTTGGATATAATACTTCATCTACCTCTTCATCACCATCAATCACTTGATAAACTTCATCCATGATCTCTTTTGGTCTTCTACCACCATTTAGTACATCAATTTGTACATCAGGAAAATCTATGTAGATTTTTGATCTCACTGAAGAATATATTTTTATATCATTATATCTTTTTTTGATTTTATAATTTCCACCACTGTGGTCTATATGCTCGTGAGTGTTTATGATAAATTTTATCTCAATATTCTTTGATTCAAATATCTCGATTATTTTATCTTGCCTTTTTCCACCCAAACCTGTATCTATCAGCAGTGCGGTGTTGTCCTCAAATACATATACTCCTGTATTTGTTCCGCCTCTTATCCAATAAGTATTCCCTTTTATCTGATTTAAGTTCATTTTATCCATCCTTGCTTTCACAATTTCTAATTAAAATATTCACCTACACTTTGTCTAGAGGTTAGGTACATCTTCGCCGAGTCATAGGCAAACCCAATAATATTTTATCATATTTTTAATATAAGTTCTATCATATGTAGTTACATACTTTTATTTTATATTGTATAATATGTTTATAGCATTGGACTTATTATTTTATTATTGTACTTATAACAAGAGAAAGCTCAAGGAATTTTTAGCTTTAGCTAAAAATTCGACATAAGCGTTTCAACGAGGCGGAAGATATGCGCTCACCGCCTGAAGATCCAAAAGGTACCCGCCACCTATACTTTGTTTAGAGGAGGGGTACATCTTAGCCGAGTTATCGAAGTCATTTTTATCTCAAAAAACAATAATAAATACGTATTTAAGACTTGCCAATCTAAATAACTACCAAAAGGAGAGTATGATATTTCGACGATATATCATCAAATACACTATGAATAGATATACAAAAATAATTAATGTAATGGGAAGCTATTATACAAAAGATTTTAAAAAGGAAAAAAAGAATATAATAAAAGTAAGAGAAGTAAAGGAAGAAACTGTAAGGAAATTCTTTTTACAGGGAGATTGCGAAGTCTTAGTCATATTTGAAGATACTGGAAAAGAAATCTTGGTTGATGATTTTTCATCTGAAGAAGATATAAAAAAATACTTAGGATCTTCTTTTATTGCGAAGAGAAGATAATATAATAAAAAGTGCTGATGGCAACTTTCATATTCATATTTCTATGATTATGAATTCTCACCATCAGCGCTTTTCTGTTTTTCAGATTTTATGATTTTTTGCTAGGCTAAAAACCTAAAAATTGTTATAACTATTTGTTATATCGTTTTTTCACCATCTTCATTAAACACTTCAATAGCCTTCATTGCTACATCTTTATTTGCAAGTGCTGTAAGTATCTCATACGGTATTGTACAAGTATGAGCTCCACTTACTAGAGATTCAACTACTTGACTAGTATTTTTAAAACTAGCCGCCAAAATTATAGTATCTAATCCTCTATCCTCTATAAAATCCCTGATTTTAGAAATTTCACGATAAGGGTCTGTAGAATTATTTTGCATTCTATTGATATATGGTGCTATAAAATGGCATCCTGCAAGTGCAGCAAGTATACCTTGATCAGATGAATATATTGCAGTACCAAGTATTTTCACTTTTGGATCTTCTTTTTTTATCTTAGAAATCACTTCCAAACCTTCTAAGCAAATAGGTACTTTTATACCTATTTTTACTCCTAAAGTATCTCCAAGTTTTGAAATATTATTGTAGTCCTCATACATTTCAATAGAATTTTTTCCTATTACTTGGACAAAAATATTTTCTATACCTAAACTTACAATATCTTTTATCTGAATATCTCTTTTTTTACCACCTTTTTTTAATATCGTAGGATTTGTAGTTACACCTTTTATTATCCCAGTTTTTAACGCTCGTTTAATATCCTCAATATCCGCAGTATCTATATACATTTTATCTCCTTTTTCATATTATTGTAGTCGTATTATCGCATTATTTCTATTCTATTTCAATTTCTGATTTTATTTTGTTCATACGTTGTTGTAAAAACTTTTATTACTGTTGTATTTACAAGATTGTTTTATCCTAGCATTTTATTGTAACCCCTGCTCAGTTCTTTCAATTATATCATCTTGTGTTGCCTTTGATAATACATTGAAAAATGCAGAATATCCCGCTACTCTAACTATAAGGTCTCTATGTTTTTCTGGATTTGCCTGTGCATCTCTAAGAGTTTCTCTTGATACAACATTATACTGAACATGGAAACCATTTAATCTATTGAAAAATGTTCTTATCAACATCACCAACTTCATCTTATCTTCTACACTACTTAGTGTCTGTGGGTTTACCTTTTGATTTAGAAGTACTCCGCCTGTTATATCAATTGTAGGAAGCTTACCTACAGATTTAAATACTGATGTCGGTCCTTTTTTATCCGCGCTATGACAAGGTGCACAACCTTCTGCAAGTGGTTCTCCTGCTTTTCTTCCATCTGGTGTGGCTAATGTTCCCAAACCTTGACCTACATTTGCTGATATTGAAGATGTTCCTGCATAGTAGTTCCCACCTATTGGACCTCTTCCAAATCTTGTGTTTTTATATTTTTTAATTTCTTTGATGTGAGATATATATGCATCTTTGATCAAATCATCTACATAGTCATCATCATTTCCAAATCTATGTTCATTTTTAAGTAGTATTTCTCTTACCCTTTGACCTTCTTCGCCTTCGAAATTATTCATCAAAGCATCCCAAAGTTCTACTGTTGTTATTGACTTATCTTCAAATACACATTTTTTGATACAAGAAAGAGAATCTGCTAGATTTGCAATACCAACCTGTAAGTCAGATATCATATCATATATTGCTCCACCTTCTTTTAAGCTTTTTCCTCTATCAATACAATCATCTACTAGGGCAGAACAAAGTACATCCATTGTAGTTTTTTCTAAAGTTCTGTCTACCGATGTATCCATTATTACTTGTTCTCTAGTAAACTGTTTAATAATATTGTCCCAAGAGTTTTTCATATCATCGAAACTTGTAAAATCAGTAAATTTTCCAGTTCCTTGCATCAATTTTGTTCCACTTTTTGGATCAACCCCATCATTCATTGCTATTAAAAGAGACTTCGGATAGTTTAGAAAACTCATTCCTGTACACCTATATCCCCATTTAGCTGGCACTGCAACCTCTACACAACCAATCGCACTGTAGTTGTATGCATCTTCTTCAGATACACCTTTTTCAATCAATGAAGGTATTATTATTTCATCAGAGTTAAATGCTGGCATTCCTGTTCCAAGCTTCATCAGTTCAACTGCTTCACTCATAAATTTGTCATCCAGACCTGCATGATATCTAACTGTCAAGTTTGGCTGCGGTAAATGCACTTGAGCTACTGACTTTATAATTGCATAACTCAATTCATTCACTGCATCTTTTTTCTCAGAATTTTGTCCACCTATTGTAACATTTTGATAAAGTGGGCTTCCTGCAGAATATTGAGTATGACTCCATGATCTGATTTTATTAATTGTATATGTTTTTAGCCATAAATTTGTAAGAATTTCGTTTGCTTCATCATCACTCATTAAGCCACTTTTTATATCTTTGATATAGTATTCATATAGGTATTGGTCTAATCTTCCATATGAAAGTGAATGACCATTACTCTCTATCTGTAATATTAGATGCACCAACCAAATTGACTGAACCGCTTCAAAAAAGTTTGTCGCTGGTTCATATGGCACTTTTTCCAATGAATCTGCTATTCTATGTAATTCCTTTTGTCTAGTATCGTTTGTTTCGGAATTTGCCTTTTCTCTAGCAAGCGTTGCATATCTCTTTGCAAATTTGACTACTGACTCTATCGTTATCAAAATACCCTTATAAAAATGAAGCTTTTCTTGATCCTCATAATTTGAAATATCTAATCTATCTATAGCTCTTTTTGTCTGATTTTCAAAGCTTTTTAGACCTTCCCTTATCAATCTAGAGTAATTAACTGAAATATGTGCATCTCCTGCTGTTATATTTCCTTCAGCTTTTATTATTCCTAAATCATAAAACAGTCTACTCTCTTCAGGCATTGCAGAAAGTGCTATTTCTTTTACTGTCTTTCCCTTCCAAAATGGTGCCAAATCCCTTAAAACTTGCTTGTTTTCTTCTGTTATATGAAAAACATCGCCGTCTCTTTTTTCAAATTCGTCTAATTCAGCTACTACCCAATCCATTGCATATTCTGGAAATATAGGTGCTGCACAGTTTTCTGACGCTTGATTACCTGCTAATACAGATTCATCTTCAATATATATACTCATCTTATCTAGAATATTTTCTAGCATTTTTGCTCTCTTAATCGGCAAAGGTTGCGATTCATAATCTCTATATGCCTCAGTAGTATATATCGCCCTTTCAACACAAACCATCCTTTTTGTATCAAGAACATCTTCCCTATACTTACTCATTCTTTCTGTCAACTTTCCAAAGTAGCTGTTGTTCATTTTAATTCCTCCTAAA
>JBDHVM010000008.1:0-15969 GCA_039809725.1 Peptostreptococcus sp. | reverse complement strand
AAAGTCGATTTATTTGCAGGATACCGATGCTAGAAAAAATCTTAGAGATTCATTTGTCTTTGCGTGTGATGATAGAGCGTGTGGTGTACGTGTTGTATTTGACTCAAAGATAATACTTGGAACAAGGGCTAGAAAAACAAGAACACATAGTTATAATGCCTTCGATAGTGTGGATTATCCAATTGTTGCAGTGATATTTGACGACAGGGTGATTTACTACATAGAAGAAAGTATAACTGGAGAACCAATTTTTTACAAGAAGTTAAATACGAATGTCAATATATTAAAGATAGTTCCAGGGTTAAACCCTGATATTATTGAATTTGTTGGGAAATTATCCGATGCTCTTATTATTGAGGGCTTTGGAGTAGGAGGTTTGCCAAATTATGATGAGAGAAACCTTCTTACAAAAAAGGTTGAAGATTTGAAAAGAAATGGAAAGGTAGTAGTACTGTCTACTTCGGTTCCACATGAAGGAAGTAATATAGAAGTGTATGAAGTTGGAAATGTAATCAAGGGGAGTTTGAAATTATTAGAAAACTACAATATGACATTGGAAGCAACTGTATGTAAGTTAATGTGGATAACTGCAATAACTATGGACTCAGATGATGTTGAAAAGATGTTTTATACACCTATAGCTTACGATATTATTTATTAGTAAACGGAGGAATTTTTTATGAGTATGTTATTTGCATTAGGTTTGGGCACAGGTATCTGCTGTGGAATTTGGGGTTGGGTATCTTCTATTCAATCACTCGGATTAATTACTTGGGTTGGATTTGCAGGATGTACTGCATATTTTGCAAGTGGTAAGCATGGAATCGAAGGTATGAAAACAGCTGTTTTTTCTACTTTTTCAGGAATGATATCTGCTTTGGTTGCTATGTATATATCGAAAATGGTTCCAGGAATTGTTGCCTTGCCAATTTTTATGACGGGCTTAATATCAGCTACAATGTGTTGGCAAGCAAAAGCTAAGGCTCTTTGGTTTATTCCAGGAGCATTTATGGGATGTTTTACAACATTTGGTGCTGCATCAATGGGATTAAATGTCCTAGGGGGAGATTTATTACATGTTATCATCTCCTTACTTTGTGGACCAATACTAGCTGTATCGTGTGATATGAGCGGACAGTATTTTTTCAAAAAATTTGGAAAAGAAGACATTGTAGAAAACTAAAAGAATGAAAAAAATAAAATTTTCATAAAGTTTAATTAAAAAAGACTCATTCGAGTCTTTTTTTTAGTATAATATAAAGGTGTATAAAGTTGATATTTTTTATATCAATAACAAAATTTTTGGAGATAAGAGTATGAAAAATAATAAATGGAAAATAAGAAAGATAGCAATAGTTTCAATATTTATTCTTGCAGTTGGGGCACAATTTTTTGCCATAAAAAAATATATAAAGGATAGCAATCCATACAAAGAGATTCAGCATCCACTAGGAGATGACGCAATAAAAAATGGGGTAGTTATCAACGAAAATATGGATAAAAGAGATATTGAAGAAAAAACATTTGGAAATATCACGACAAAAATAAAAGAAAAAGCTAAAAAGAAGAAAGATGAGCATTATTATACACTGGGGGATTTGGGTAGTATTGCAGTTAGAATGAAACCAGTAGTTTTACCTATGCCACCTGAAGGATTGACTGTTGATAATATTACGAGAGTACCTAGCCCGATAAATCAAAATTCACTGAACAAACCGTTCAAAAAATATGTTGTTTTTTATCCACAGCATCAAGATGATGAAGTATTGTGGGCTGGAAGCGCTATTAGGGCAGCGATAAATGAAAGAGGTGCGGACCATGTATTTATTGCATTAGTATCTTCTGGTACGGGTCATAAAATATTTAAAGAAGGTCATTTTAAAAATATGACTCTAAAAGAAAAGGCTGAATATAGAAACAGAGAATTTTTAGAATCGTGCAAGAGCTTAGGTATTCCAAGAAAAAATATATTTTTTCTATATAAAGAAAGATCTGATTGGAAAACGGATTTTAATTTCGAAAGAAAATTTGCACTTAAAATGGAAAAAAAGTATAAGAGCGTAACTCATATTACGCACTCTTATAAATATGATGATCATTTTATGCATAGGGCAAATGGAGAAACCCTTTATAAGTTGTGGAAAAATGGGGGGATTGATGATTTAAGATTTTTTATCAAGCCTTTTCTATTAAAATATGTAGATGCTGAAAATAATTACTTAAATGTTTACTCTGTTCACACACAGAAAGACTATGATATGGTTAAAAATGCTTGTAAGGCATATAAATATGTTAATTTCGATAAAGCTAGATATGGAATTGGCTATAAAACTGATTATATGAGTTTTGACAAATTGGTTTATGATAGAAATGAGAGATCATTTATAATTGTACAAAACAATAAAAAAAGAGGATAGAAATTAAAATAGTTAGATTTATGGTTATCATAAGATATACGGTTAAAAAGTGTCTAAGCTGGGAATTAATCATACTAACTAAGTCTAAGGAGGATAATAATGATAAACGAAACTATAAAGAACCAACTAAAACACGTGTCTATAAGAAAATTTAAAGACACACCAGTAGATAATGATACGATCAAGACACTATGTGAGGTTGCAAATAGAACATCTTCAAGTATAATAATGCAGGCATCTAGTGTGATTAGAGTAACAGATATGGAAAAGAGAAAGCAAATTTCGGAAGTTTGTATGCAGAGTTATGTAAATGATGCACCTGAATTTTGGATATTTATTGTTGATGGATATAGAAATGCATCAATTGCTGCAGAGCAAGGATGCCATTTGGATTCAAGGAATGATATGGATAAATTTTTCCAAGGATATACAGATGCAGTACTAGCAGCACAAAATGTTTTGGTAGCTGTTGAGTCACTTGGCATGGGAGGTGTATTTTTTGGAAGTATACTAAACAATCCTGAAAAGATAAGTGAGATTTTAGAGTTACCAGAGTACACTTTCCCTGCACTTGGGTTAGGTTTTGGATATCCTGATCAGAGTCCAGCATTAAAGCCAAGGATGGATATCGGTCTTAAAGTCTTTGAGAATAAGTATGAGAAAAAGGATAATTATCTTGAAGAGATTAAAGACTATGACGAAGAAATGTCAAATTATTACGATATGAGAGATGAAAATAGGAGAGTAGATAAGTTCTCAAAACAGGTTGTAGATAGGATGACTACGCTTATCGAGCACAGGGCGAAAATTCTTAATTCAGTAAGACGACAGGGGTTTGAACTTCAGTTGGAATATATACCAGAAAATGAGATTAAGAAAATGTACAAAAAGATTGTAGCAGAGGTTGAAGAGCATACGTTTGAAGAAAGTAAATCGGGAATAAGGTTAGATACTAAGGTTGAAGAGTTGTTTAAGAAGTATCCATTTGTAAAGGATTATTTATTGTCAATTAATCCAAAGTTCAATAAATTAAGGGGATTAGGCGCCACTACGGAATTGGATATGAAACAGCTTTCTGAAATAGGTGAAATGCCAGCTGATTCATTGATATATATGATTGAGTCAAGAATAAGTGAAGAATAATAAGAGCAGAAAAATTAGGGCAGTATTATATTAATATAGGGGTGTTTTCTATGATCTGGGGAGATAAAAATATCAATAAAACTCGAGTAATTGATAGTAAAAATTTCACACAAAAAAATAAACAGAAATCAATCGAGAATTCTCAGAATAGTGCAGATGACAGCCCGAATGATTTGCTCGATGATGTTGAAAATGAACTTGAGATTTATAAAGAGTATATTGCGTACAATAAAAAGAAACGGTTGAAATATTTATTAATATCGGTGGTATTTATTCTTGTTGTCGTAGGTGTATATGGATTTGTATATTCAAATTATCTATCTAGTATATCTATTATGGAGAGACAGGCAAGTGGATATATTGAAGAAGGTAAGTTGAAGGCTGCTGCAGAAATATATGAAAAATTATATGACGAAACTGGAGAAGTTAAGTATTATCAGGAGTACAAGTACTCTTTAAAAAACAGTGAAAATAAAGACTTGTTAAAAGAAGCCAAAAATGATATCAAAGATGGTGACTATGAATCTGCACTTGAACTGTTAATTACTATTAGCACAAACGATGATAAAATATCAGAGCAGTTGAAAAAGAGCAGTGAATACGCCCAAACAAAGTGGCTTGAAAAAATTAAAGAGGCCTTTAATAAAAGAGATATGGAGTATTCAAGACGAGAGATAAACAAATTTTTAAACATACTACCAAATAGTGAAGAAGGCTTAAGTATTAGCAACAAAATAAGCAAAATGATAGATCTAACGTCAAATTTTGAGATAAATGAAAAAGCTAAGAAGGAACAAACCACTCAGGTTGCCCAACAGAATAGGCAGATGTTTGAAAAGGCAAAGACAATTGTTGGAACTACGCAGTACATTATTTCAGATGAAGCAAATGTAAGGGCAGAGCCAAGCAAAAGTAGTACAGTATTAGATACTATAAAGAAAGGCAAGGGAATATATATTGAGGAGATAAACGTTGAAAGCGAGTCTAGAATATGGTGTAAAATCACGTATTACTCTAAAGACAATGTCTCAATTATAGGATGGGTATCATATAATACTATGAATGGAAATATAAAGTAGATATCAAAGATCTAAAAAAATAACAAAATTGTTAAAGGAGGGATATTGATATGAATATAATTGAATGTATAAAAAGTAGGAGAAGTGTGAGAAGATTTACCGATGAGAAATTAGAATACGACAAAATAAAGGAACTTATTGACGTCGGTATATGTGCACCTACAGCACAAATGCGACAACCATGGGGATTTGTAGTCATTCAGGGAAAAGATAAGTTAAAGGAAATATCCGATAAAATTAAAGTAGATTCATTAAAAAAACTGGAAAAACTGCCACATTTCCAAAAGTATGAAGACTGGTTTAAAGACCCTGAGTACAATGTGTTTTATGAATCTGAAAATCTTTTAGTTATTTATGGGGATTCAGAGTGTCATTGGTATAAAGAAGACTGCTGCTGTTTGGCTGAAAATATTATCTTAGCAGCATTTGACCAAAATATTGGAAGTTGCTGGATAGGATTTGCAGAAAATTATCTTGAAACAGATGAATTTAAAGAAAAGTATGATATTCCGAAACAGTATAAGGTGGTATCATCCCTTATTCTCGGGTATATGGAAAAACTTCCAAAACCACCAACTAGAAAAGAGCCGATCATTTTTAGTGAAGTGAAATAATTAGGGGGACTTAAAATGAATTTACCAATAACAGTTTCAGTCTCTTTAATAATATTTTTAGGAATACTATCACAGTGGATTGCTTGGAGAATATCTAGGCCAGCGATAGTTATAATGAGTGTATGTGGATTGGTAATTGGACCATTGTTGGGATTAATCAATCCATCACAAATATTAGGTGATCAAATATATAAATCAATAATTTCAATTTCCGTTGCATTAATATTATTTGAGGGAAGTTTATCCCTAAATTTTGATGAAATAGAAGATACAAGAATTGCAATAAAAAAGATCGTGATTTTTGGTGCATTAATAGCTTGGATTCTTGGAAGTATCAGTGCACATTTCTTTGCTGGACTTTCAATTACAACTTCCTTAGTAATAGGTGCAATTTTAATCGTTACGGGACCTACTGTGGTTTTGCCACTTTTAAGACAGGCAAAACTTGATTCCAGAGTGGCTTCAGTTTTGAAGTGGGAGGGTATACTTGTAGATCCAATTGGAGCTATATTGGCTGTGTTATCTTTTGAAGCTGCCATGGTCTTTACTTCTAGTGAACCAAATATTGCTAGATTATTTCAATTCGGTATAGGAGTAATAATAGCAATAATAATAGGTTCAGTAGTTGGTTATTTGACGGGAAGGGCTTTACATAAAAATATTTTTCCAGAATACCTAAAGTCAGCGATAGCCCTTACACTTGTAATCGGTGTATTCACAGTTTCAGATTTCTTTGCTCATGAAACGGGATTGTTGGCAGTTACGGTTATGGGTGTAGTGATGGCAAATATGAAGGTTACGGCAGTTGAGGATGTTAAACATTTTAATGAAAATATTTCAATTTTGCTTACATCATCTGTTTTTATAATGCTTACTTCGTCATTATCAAGAGAAATATTAGTAAGCATTTTTCAGCCAGGGATATTACTATTTGTTCTATCCATGCTTTTTATTGTAAGGCCGCTTTCTATTTGGATATCTACTATTGGTACAGAAATATCCTATAGTGAAAGAGCTCTTGTAGGATGGATAGCGCCTAGAGGAATAGTTGCTTTAACAGTTACGGGTTACTTTTCGAACCTACTTGTATCAAAGGGGTATAAAGACGCAGAGATATTGCTTGCACTTACTTTTGCCTTAGTTATTGTAACAGTGGTGGCACATGGGTTTTCAATTGAGCCACTTGCAAAAAAACTAGGTGTAGCACATAAAGGAAAGCCAGGTATTATAGTTGTAGGGTCAAATAAGTTTTCTGTTGCACTATCAGAGTTTTTATCTACACTTGAAATACCAACACTAATAGTTGATTATAGCGACTATCATTTGAAACATGCTTTAGAAAGAGGAATAGAATACCATCAAGGTGAAATTTTATACGAAGTGGCAAACTATAATCTAGACCTCGTAATATATAAAAAAATATTATTAAACACGCCGATTCCATTGTATAATATTCTTGTAGCAAATGAATTTGTGACAAAGATGGGAAGAGGAAATACCTGTATAATAAATGTTTTAGGAGATAAGCTTCGAAATGAGTTTAAGGAGTTAAAACACATAGATGTGCCAAGATTAGGTGACTATAGAGCGACATATTTGAGATTAAATGAGTTGATAGAAGATGGATATATATTCACCGCAACTCAAATTACAGATGAATTTACTGAAGAAGAGTACTATTTGGGTATGGACTATAGAAAAATAAATTTATTTTCAATTGACTCTTCTGGAGATATTGAGTTTTTTACAACTGTACATCATCCAAAGGTATCAATCGGAGACTATATAGTTTCATTATCACCAGACTATGAAAAACATGGTAAGTTAGATGAGGATTCTGAAGATTATGATTCTAATTTTAGTAACTTATCAAATGTAGATGCAGGTAGATTAATAGAAATGATCAAGAGACAAAACATAGGAAATAAGAAATAAAGTAATTACTAACATATAAATTAATTGCGAAGATACAAAGAACAGCCCCCTTGCAAAATATGAATTAATATTTTGTAAGGGGGCTGTTCTTTATACTCATAAAGATAATTTTTTTAAAAAATCGTAAGTTGTGGACTCTAAACACAGTTTTGTATTTATGCATATGAATATATTTGTTATATTTTGGCAAAAAGTGCTATTAATTAGAGGAAATGCTAATCAATAATAAACGTGTATTCTAATACATTGCCAATTTCATTTGAATGTTCTTTCGAAAAATGATATTCTTTACCTCCAAATTTTTTTAAGTCTTTGTAATTTTCTATTCTATTTTCTAGAATAAATCTAGTCATTTTACCACGAGCTATTTTAGAAGATGTCGAAAAGGATTTTAACTGTCCATTTTTTATGGACTTAAATGAGCAACTTATATAAATTATTTCTTTTGGAAGATATTTTTTAACAGCTTTAGAATATTCATCTGAAGCAAGGTTCACTATAACCCCACTGCAATCTGATTTAAGTGACTCAAAGTACGTATCACCCCAAAATTCATATAAGTTTTTATAATCGTCAATTTTTAATCTTGTTAGCAATTCAAGTCTATATGGAAAAATCGAGTCAAACGGTCTTAAAACACCGTAAAGTCCACTCATTATTCTAAGGTGTTTTGATGCGTACTCCAGTGATTTAACATCTAGGGAATTTGCATCGATATTTTTATACTGAATACCACTATATGCAAATAGTGCAGGAAGTCCATTGTCACTAAAGTCAAAATCTTTAATCCTGTCAAAATTAAGCTTTGATAGATCGTAGTTTATCTTCATTAGTGAAGAAATATCTTCTATACTAAGCTTTTTAAGTCTATTGATAATAGTTCTAGTTTTTTTAATATATCTTGGTCTAGTAATCAATGAGTCTATAAAATCAAAGTTATCTGATGAAGAAAAATTTTCTCTATTAAAAAATCCCTTTGCTGGTGAAATAAAAACTATCATATATTTGCGAATTAATATATCCGCTTCTCCTCTCAAAAATTTATCATGACACTACAAATATAAAATTTATTTTAGTTATATCTGCTAAAAATCATCTACATAATTATATCATGAAGAAAGTAAAAAAGTTATATGAGTTCAAAATAAAATAAGAAAATATCTTAAAACATTTTATATTGTGACATATATTCTAGAAAAAATATATATAAAATCCCAAAAAAAGAGTTTTACGAACGTTAAAAAATGTAAGTAATATAAATATTCGTAAAAATGGGTGTATTTTTTGTGAATTTAGAAAAAAGTATTGAAAAAAAGTGTATATTAAGTTATTATTTTATTATATAGTTCGTATTTTATTCGTGTATAAAATATGTAATAATGGAAAAAAGCCGAAAAAAGCGAACATTTATTTGTATAAAATGAAATAACATTGATTAGGAGATTATTTATGAAAATTGCAGTTATTATGGGGTCAAAATCTGATTTACCAAAGTTAGAAAAAGGAATAGAGTTACTAAAAGAATTTGGTGTAGAAACTGTTGTAAGAGTTCTTTCAGCTCATAGAACACCTGTTGAATTGACAGAGTTTCTAAATGAAATTGAAGGCAATACAGACGTAATTGTAGCAGCAGCAGGAAAGGCCGCTCATCTTCCAGGAGTTGTTGCAGCGCAGACACTGATTCCTGTGGTTGGTCTACCAATAAAATCTTCAACACTAGATGGTTTGGATTCACTTTTATCTATGGTTCAGATGCCAAGTGGTATACCTGTTGCGACTGTAACAATAGATTCAGGTGTGAATGCGGCTCTTATGGCAATTCAGATTGCAGGGGTTAAATATCCAGAATTAAAGCAAAAACTTTCTGATTACAGAAAAGAAATGGCTAAGAAAGTATTAGAAGATGATGCTTCACTAAACTAAGATAAGATTTTAAGAACAATACAAAATTGATTAAGGAGAATGATATGTTAACGTACAAAAGTTCGGGTGTGGATATTGATGAAGGTAATAGAGCTGTAGATTTGATAAAAAATAAAATTAAAGGTACATATGACTCAAATGTGATTGGAGATTTGGGTAATTTTAGTGGTTTATACTCTTTAAAGGATTTTATGGGTATGAAAGAACCTGTTTTACTTGCATCTACTGATGGTGTAGGAACAAAGCTTAAGATCGCTCAGATGATGGATAAACATGATACAGTTGGAATAGATCTAGTAGCAATGTGTGTAAATGATTTGATTTGCCAAGGTGCAAAGCCGATGTTTTTCTTAGACTATATTGCACTTGGAAAGTTGGTTCCAGAGCATATTGAAAAAATAGTAGGTGGAATAGCTGATGGATGCAAGATGAGTGGATGTGCATTAATCGGTGGAGAAACAGCGGAAATGCCAGGTATGTATGCTGATGATGACTACGATCTAGCTGGATTTTCAATAGGAATCGCGGACAAAGAAAAAATCGTTAGCGGTAAAGATGTAAAATCAGGAGATGTATTAGTTGGAATTTCATCAAGTGGAGTTCATAGCAATGGTTTTTCATTTGTTAGAAAGATTTTTTTAGAAGAATATAAGATGGATCTTAAAAAGCACGTTGATGAACTTGGTATGTCTTTAGGAGATGCACTTTTAACTCCTACAAAGCTATATGTAAAACTTGCTCTTGATTGTATTGACAATCAAAATATTAAGGCGATTGCCCACATAACAGGTGGAGGACTAGTTGAAAATATTGTAAGAGTAATTCCTAAGGGATTGGGACTTGATATCAACACAAAATCTTGGGATAAACCAGCAATATTTGAGATGATAGAAGGATTTAATGCAGTTGAAAAAAGAGAATTACATAAGAGTTTCAATATGGGAATTGGACTTGTAATGATAGTTGATAAAAATGAGGCTGATAAATTGGTAGATTTCATTAATAATAGAGATAATGACAATAGTGATTATGTTGACGGAATGTACAAGGATTTGATGACAGATAAGGCATATATAATGGGAAATGTTACTGATACACATGAAGGAGTAGAACTACTGTAGGAAAGGGATTTGTATGAAGAATATTGCTGTTTTGGTATCGGGGGGAGGAACAAACCTCCAGTCTATAATAGATGCCGTAGAATCGGGAGAAATAAATGCAAAAATAACCGTAGTTATATCAAATAAGGAAGATGCCTATGGTCTTGAAAGAGCGAGAAAGCACAATATAAAAGCTATATTTGAAAAAAATGAAGAGGATATAATCAAAGAATTAAAAGAAAATAAAGTTGATTTGGTTGTTTTAGCTGGATTTTTAAAGATACTTAGCTATAAATTTACAAAAGCATTTGAAAATAAGATAATAAATATCCATCCTTCTTTGATACCTTCTTTTTGTGGAATGGGATACTACGGATTAAAAGTTCATGAAGCAGCGATTGACTATGGTGTTAAGGTAAGTGGGGCAACAGTTCACTTTGTTGATGAAAATGCAGATACAGGTGCTATAATCGCTCAAGGAGTTGTAGATGTTTTGCCAGAGGATTCACCTAAAGACCTACAGAATAGAGTTCTTAAGGTAGAACACAGCCTTCTAAAAGAGGTTGTTAAAAAATACTGTGAAGATAAGATAAAAGTTGTTGATAGAAAGGTATTTATTGAACAATAGTTTAGACATATAGTAGAAATTTTGTATATTGGAGGATTGCCGAAAATGAAGAGAGCGTTAATTAGCGTAACAGATAAAACAGGTGTTGTTGAGTTTGGGAAAAAATTAAATAAACTAGGATATGAAATAATATCGACAGGAAATACATATAAAAAACTTGCGGAAAATGGTGTTAATGTTATCCAAGTTGATGAAGTGACAAATTTCCCTGAAATGCTTGATGGTAGAGTAAAGACTTTAAATCCATACATTCATGGAGGTATTTTGTACAGAAGAGATGTAAAATCTCATGTTGACACAGTAAAAGAACATAATATTGGGTCAATTGATATAGTAGTAGTAAGTTTATATGATTTTGAAGGTGCTGTAAACAGTGGAAAAAGCCATGAGGAAATTGTGGAAAATATAGATATTGGCGGACCATCAATGATTAGATCTGCTTCTAAAAATTATAAGGATGTAACTGTAGTAGTAGATATTGTAGATTATGATTTGGTAGTTGAAAAACTAGAAAATGGTGGATTGACACTAGAAGATAGAAAGAATCTAGCATATAAGGCATTAGCTACAACTGCTAGATACGATGCACTTATTTCTTCATATTTTGCAGAAAATGTTGGGGATAAATATCCAGAAATACTAAACCTAACTTTCAAAAAGGATACAGAACTTAGATATGGAGAAAATGCACATCAAAAAGGTTTCCTATATTCTCAGTCAAACGCAAAAAATCCAATATTAAATTTTGAACAATTAAACGGAAAAGAATTATCGTACAATAATATAAATGACTTGGCAGGCTGTTTAGAATTTATGAGAGAGTTTAAAGATTCTAAAGAAGTTTGTTGTGTAGCTATAAAGCACGCAAATGCTTGTGGAGTTGGACTTGCAAACAACGCATACGATGCATATCAAAAGTGCTATGAATCAGATAAGGTTTCAATTTTTGGTGGAATAGTAGGATTTACATCTGTAGTGGATAAAGCGACTGCTGAAAAATTGCATGAAATATTCTTAGAAATAGTAGTAGCGTATGATTTTGAGCCAGAAGCTTTAGAAATATTAAGCTCTAAGAAAAATCTAAGAGTACTAAAATTAAAAGAAATTGAAGATAGCAAGCAACCATACGATATGAAGTATCTAGATGGAAAATTGCTTGTACAAGACAAGGATATCGTACTTTAAGAAAAAAATGAAGTCGCAACAAAGGTTCAGCCTACTGAACAACAGTTAAAGGATATGGAATTTGGAATGAAGGTTGTAAAGAACCTAAAATCAAATGCAATTGTAATTGTAAAGGATTCAAAGACATTGGCAATAGGGTGTGGACAGACTTCAAGAATATGGGCATTAAAAAATGCTATAGAAAATAACAAAGATGAAAAAGACTTTGAAGGAGCAGTCCTTGCATCAGATGCATTTTTCCCATTTGACGATTGCGTTAGATTGGCTGCTGAGTACGGAGTGAAGGCAGTTGTTCAACCGGGTGGATCTCTAAAAGACGAAGATTCTGTTAAGGCTTGTGATGAACTTGGGTTATCAATGGTATTTACAGGTACAAGACACTTTAAACACTAAAAAAATAGGTGCATAGTTTTCTATGCGCCTTTAATAGCAAAACAGCTTTTAATATTATGGAGGACGGAAAAATGAAAATTTTAGTTGTCGGTGGCGGCGGAAGAGAACATGCAATTTGTTGGAAGTTAAAATCAGAAAAAAATGTTGAGAAAATATTTTGTGCACCAGGAAATGCAGGTATTGCAGATGTTGCACAATGCGTGAATATAAAGGATACTGAAATTGATAAGTTGGCAGACTTTGCTGAAGAAAATAAGATAGATTTAACGGTAATAGGTCCTGAAGTTCCCCTTGTAATGGGTATTTCTGATGTATTTGCAAAAAGGGGACTTAAAGTATTTGGTCCTGACGCGAGCTGTTCAAGACTTGAGGGGAGTAAGTTTTTCTCTAAAGAATTTATGGTAAGACACGATATACCAACTGCAAAATACAAAGAATACACTGATATCAACCTTGCAATTGAGGAAATAGAAAACTTTGGTTTTCCAGTAGTAATAAAAGCAGATGGACTAGCGGCAGGAAAAGGTGTTGTAATTCCTGAAAATAAAGAAGATGCAATTGAAACATTGAAGATAATAATGGAAGATAAAAAATTTGGTGATTCTGGTAATATGGTCGTGGTAGAAGAATTTTTAACTGGAATTGAAACTTCAATACTAGCTTTTGTAGATAAAAATACAATTATACCAATGGAGAGTGCGAAAGATCACAAAAAGATTTTTGAGTTGGAAAAAGGACCAAATACTGGAGGAATGGGAACATTCTCACCTAGTACAATTTACGATGAAGAATTGGCAAAAAAAGTTTATGATGAAGTTTTGATCAAGTCATTAAAAGGGTTCCAAGAAGACGGACTAGAGTTTAGAGGGATACTTTTTGTTGGATTGATGATGACGCCAGATGGTGAAAAGGTATTAGAGTACAACTGTAGATTTGGGGATCCAGAGACTCAGTCGGTACTAATGAGACTTGAAACTGATTTAAGTGAGATTATGATGGCAATAACAGAGGATAGATTATCAGAAGTTGAGATTAAATACTCAGATGATGCGGCTGTTTGTGTAATTCTTGCTTCAGGTGGATATCCAGAAGAATATGAAAAGGGAAAAATAATTACAGGATTATCAGATGTAGATGATGATATTGTAGTATTCCATAGTGGGACAAAGTTTATCGATGAAAAAGTAGCCACAAACGGTGGTCGTGTACTTGGAGTGTGTGCTAAGGGGAATACTGTTGAAGAAGCTGGTAAAAGAGTGTACGCCAATATAGATAAAATTCAGTTTGAAGGAATGCATTATAGGAAGGATATAGGAGTTGAGTATGAGCCAAGTAAATAGAGTTTTTGTGGAAAAAAAGGATGGATTTGATTTAGAATCTGTCGCTATGAAAAATGATATATTCGAAAGTTTACATATAGAAACTAAAAATGTAAGGGTTATTAATAGATACGATGTAGAAGGAATTTCAGGGGATACGTTTAAAAAAGTTGCTGAAACTATATTATCTGAACCAAACTTAGACAATGTATACTATGAAGAAATACCGAATTTAAATGATGAGAGAGTATTTGCAATTGAATTTTTGCCAGGTCAGTACGATCAAAGGGCTGACTGGGCTTCAATGTGTGCAGAGATTGTAAATGAAGGTGATAGACCTAGAATAAGTTCATCTAAAGTAATAGTCATTGATTCAAATATCAGTGATGATGAATACGCAAAAATCAAAAAATACCTTATCAATGAAGTTGATAGTAGAGAAGCGTCTCTTGAAAAACCTGAGACATTAGAAGTCAACTATGAAATTCCTGAAAATGTTGAAGTAATTGATGGATTTATAGATCTTGACTTAGATGGATTGGTTTCTTTCCTAAATGATAGAGGTCTAGCTATGACGATTGAGGATTTAAAATTCGTTCAGATATACTTTAGAGATGACGAAAAGAGAAATCCAACGATTACTGAAATAAAGGTGCTTGATACATACTGGTCAGATCACTGTAGACACACAACTTTTATGACTGAATTAAAAGATATAGAGATAGCTGAAGGTAGATTCACTGATATTGTAAAAGATACATTTGACAAATACATTGAAGATAGAAAATTCGTATATGGAGATAGAGAAAAAGATGTATGCTTGATGGATATTGCAACAGTTGCAATGAAAAAGCTAAAAAAAGAAGGCAAGCTAAAAGATCTTGATGAGAGTGAAGAAATAAATGCTTGTAGTATAAATATAAATGTAGAAATAGATGGAAAAATAGAAGAGTATCTATTGATGTTTAAAAATGAAACACATAACCATCCTACAGAAATAGAACCATTTGGTGGTGCTGCAACGTGCTTAGGTGGAGCAATAAGAGATCCACTTTCAGGAAGAAGTTATGTTTATCAGGCTATGAGGGTAACGGGTTCAGCTGATCCTAGAACAACTCTTGAAGATACGCTTCCTGGAAAGTTGATGCAAAAAAAGATTACAACTGAAGCTGCCAATGGATATAGTTCATACGGAAATCAAATTGGTCTATCAACAGGGCAAGTAACAGAAGTATACGATGAGAGCTTTGTAGCAAAAAGAATGGAAATCGGTGCTGTTATTGCAGCGACTCCAAAAGAAAATGTAATAAGAAAAAGACCTGATGCTGGAGATGTGATAGTGCTACTTGGTGGAAAAACTGGAAGAGATGGTTGTGGTGGAGCAACTGGATCTTCAAAGGAACACAGTGAAGAGAGTATCTCAACTTGTTCTGCAGAAGTTCAAAAAGGTGATGCACCAAATGAAAGAAAAATACAGAGATTCTTTAGAAATGCTGAAGCTGTAAAAATGATAAAAAGATGTAACGACTTTGGAGCTGGTGGGGTATCAGTTGCAATAGGAGAGATCGCAGACAGTCTGGATATAAATTTAGATGCAGTTCCAAAAAAATATGATGGATTAGATGGAACTGAACTTGCAATATCAGAGTCTCAGGAGAGAATGGCAGTTGCAATAGAAAAAGAAAATATGGATAGATTTATAGAGTTGGCTCACCTTGAAAACCTTGAAGCTACACATGTTGCTACTGTTACAGACACAGGATATATGAGAATGTTCTGGAACGGACATGATATAGTAAATATCAAGAGAGAATTCTTAGATACAAATGGTTCTAAGCAAGAAGCGAAAATAAATGTAGCCTCAATAGATGAAGACTCAAAATACTATGATTTAAGCGACTTAACAAAAGAATTTGAAACTATAGAAGACAAATATAAAGCTGTAATGAAGGATCTAAATGTTTGTTCACAAAGGGGATTGGTAGAAAAATTTGACAATACTATAGGCGGAAATACAGTAATTTTGCCATTAGGAGGAAAGTATCAAGCTACTCCAGCAAATGGAATGGTGGCAAAGATACCTGTTCTAGGTGGTGAAACGAATACTGCTTCTATTATGACATTTGGATACAATCCTAAGATAGGTAAATGGTCAACATTCCATGGAGCGATGAATGCAGTAGTTGAATCTGTTGCAAAATTGGTTGCTGTAGGAGGGGATTATAGTACTGCA